>CAMWVM010000060.1 GCA_947177715.1 uncultured Ruminococcus sp. | reverse complement strand
TTAATAAAAGATAAAACAGATATTTTTTACAATGAGGCTTTAAGCAGCTTTATTAGTGAATGTGCGGAATTTGAAGAAATAGATAGGTTATTTAAAGCTTCTGAAGAAGAGATGAAAAGGTTGTTTTACAGGATTTTAAATGAAATAAAACATAATAATAAATATCAAAACAACTGTAAAAATACGGCTATTACTTTTATGCAAGGACTGGTTGCAAGGCTGATTCTTTCTGCATTGATTGACGGGGACAGACGTGATACTGCGGATTTTATGCAGGGGAAGAAGTGTGAATTTATTTGTACAGATAAAAACTTTTGGACAAATATTATACATAAATTTGAAAGTAACTATAAAAGTTTAATTCTTGATAATGCGGCTGATACCTCAATAAATAAGACAAGAAAATATATTTCTGAAAGAGCTAAAAATTTTGCAAAAATGCCAAACGGCATTTACCGAATGACTGTACCAACCGGGGCGGGAAAAACTCTTTCAGCTTTAAGATATGCTGTTCATCATGCTGCGGAGCATGATAAAAAACGTATTATATTTGTTATACCTCTGCTTTCAATTTTGGATCAAAACAGCAAAGTAATAAAAGAATACATTGGCAGCGACGTTGTTTTAGAGCATCATTCAAATGTCTTAAAGTCTGAATTTACTGTGAATGATGAGCTTGACAAATATGAATTGCTGTCAGAAACCTGGGAGTCGCCGGTTATAATTACGACATTAGTTCAGCTTCTTAATGTGCTTTTTTCAGGAAAGACAAGCGCTGTTCGAAGGATGAATTCACTTGCTGACAGTATCATCATTATAGATGAAGTTCAGACTATTCCTAAAAAAACTATGTATATGTTTAATTTGGCTTTAAATTTTTTGACATGCTATTGCGGTTGTACGGTGGTTCTTTCTTCAGCGACTCAGCCCAGTTTTGATAAGCTTGACTATCCGATAAATCTTTCTGAAAATCCGGATATGATTCCAGGGGACAAGCAGTTGTTTTCAGTATTTAAACGAACTGATGTTATTGACAAAACAGATAAGTATGGAATGACCTATGATGAGCTCACGGCTTTTGCAGAAGATATATTTGAAAATGTACAAAGCCTTCTTATTATATGCAATACAAAGCGAAGCGCAAAAGAAATTTATGAACGGCTTAAGATTATGGATGGTGATGAGACAGCTGTTTTCCATCTGTCAACCTCTATGTGCATGAAAAACAGACAGGATGTTTTATCGGAAATAAACGGATACCTTTCTCAGGATTCCACAAAGAAAGTTATCTGTGTTTCTACTCAATTAGTGGAGGCAGGTGTGGATTTTTCTTTTGAAAGCTGTATCAGAGTAAAAGCCGGACTTGATAATATTGCTCAAGCGGCTGGTAGATGCAATCGTAGCGGTGAGTTTAATAAGATATGCAATGTATATATAGTTTCGCTTAAAGATGAAAATTTGTCATACCTTAAGGATATTAAAGCGTCTCAGGACGCATATAATGAGTTTTTTGAGATTTATCAAAATCATATAGACCAATTTGAAAATGATATGCTGAACGATAAAAGCGTTGGTTTGTTTTTTGATATATTAATGAAAAAACATATTTCCAAGGATCTTTATAAATATCCTTATGATAACAGCAGTTTATTTGAAATGTTATCTCTTAATAATACATATAACTGCAAAACTGATACTAAAGAACAGTTTTGTTTCAATCAGGCGTTTAAATCTGCCGGAGAAAACTTTGAAGTGTTTGATAATCAAACGATTGATGTAATTGTTCCATATAATGATGAAGCAAAAAAAATAGTAGCCGAATTGTGCTCGGAAAAAACTAAGTTTAACATCGGATATCTAAAAGAAAAAATAGCTCAAGCAAAGCCTTATACTATTTCTTTATATAAATATCAAATGAAAGAAGCCTATATGTTTATTTCTGACAGCGACAAGCGTTTTTTTGCATTGCAGGAGAGATATTATAATAGTGAAACGGGTTTTGATCCTGATAATTTACAATACTATTAATTTGTCGAATGATGTACATCATAATACTTATTTTGCTTTTTAAATGTCAGTGCAATTTCGGAAGGAGGAATTTAAATGCACGAAAATTCTGTTGAATTTCAAGTAACGGGGGATTATGCTCTTTTTTCTGACCCTATTACTAGAATCGGAGGAGAGAAGTTTACATATCAGATACCTACATATGAAGCTATAAAGGGCATACTTCAATCTGTTTACTGGAAACCTACTATTACGTGGATAATAGACAAGGTCAGGGTAATGAATCAGATCCAGACGGAAACCAAAGGGATCAGACCAATAAAATATTCTCAGAATTCAAATGATCTGTCTTATTATACCTATTTGAAAGACTGCAAATATCAGGTCAAGGCACATTTTATATGGAATGAGAACCGACCTGAGCTTGCAGATGACAGAAATGAAAACAAACATCACAATATAGCCAAGAGAATGATAAAAAAAGGTGGACGGCGTGATATTTTTCTCGGAACGAGAGAATGTCAGGGATATGTTGAACCATGCGTTTACGGAGAGGGCGAAGGATTTTATGATAATACACCCGAATTGAGCTTTGGCACAATGTATCATGGAATAACATATGCGGACGAAGCTTATTCTGAAGAAACCAAAAACATGATGACTATTCGTCTATGGAAAGCGTTTATGCGAAAAGGCGAAATCGAATTCGCTTGTCCGGAGGAATGCATACACCGTCCAGTACACAGTATGAAAATCAAACCGTTTGGAAAAGATCCCAATACAGGTGAGAACCTTAATAATTTTATCGGACTTGGCGAGTTTTGCGATTTTGAGGAGGTGTAGGCTCAAATGTCTTGGATGAACATGCTTTACAGAACCTATGAAAATAATATGAGCGAAGCCGGCAAGGCCGTTGAAAACGGAAAAATGCTATCCCTTGTGGCTCATATGCTTGCAAATGCACAAATTGAGATTACAATAAACGAGGCAGGAGATTTTATCAGCGCAAGAGTAGTTGACAAGGGAGAAAGGCAGACAATTATTCCTGTCACTGAAAGCTCAGCAGGGCGTTCGGTGGGAATAGCGCCACACCCGTTATGCGACACGTTGTCTTACATAGCTAAAGACTATCGTGATTATGCTGAAAGTGAAAAGGAAATAAAGAAAGCTGAAGATAAATTCAACGCATACTTCAAACAGCTTAAGGACTGGGTCGAATCAGAATATTCACATCCGAAAATAAAAGCCGTATATGCTTACGCTGATAAAGGGCATACCATTTATGATCTTGTATCTTCCGGGATTGTGGAGCTTGACGATAATGGCAAATTTTTAAAAAAGAAGATACAGGGAAACATATATGAAAAATGCCTTGTAAGATATAGAGTGACGAGCAGTGATTATTCTGAAAATTCTGACGCTGTATGGGAAGATGCTACGCTTTTTGACAGCTTTATAAAATATTATCTTTCTCATCTGAAGGGCTCCAAGGATACATGTTATGTTACCGGAAGCGAAGAAACGGTGTGCGTAAATCATCCTAAGGGGATTGTTTCAGCTAATTACGGTGCAAAGTTAATTTCAGCTAATGACAATTCCGGATTTACTTTTAGAGGCCGTTTTGATAAATCACATGAAGCTTGTACGGTAAGCTATGAAGCAACCCAGAAGGCTCACAATGCACTTACATGGCTTGCGGCTAATCAGGGAATTACATTTGGAAGTCAGAATAAACGTACATATATATGCTGGAATCCGGATGGGAAGCAAGTGCCGAATCTTGCTAATCCTTATGTTTGTGACGATGTTCCTGTTGAAGGTGATACTGAACCTGAGTTTAAGCGAAATCTTTACAAGGCTTTTATGGGATATGAAAATGCAATTGATAACTGTGATGATATTGTTATTATAGCGCTTGACGCCGCAACGACTGGACGTCTTTCTGTAACGTACTATAATGAGCTTAAGGCGTCGGATTTTTTTGACAGGCTTAAAAACTGGGCTGATACATGCAAATGGTATATGCCGCTGTTTACCCCTGAGAAAAAGCCTTATAGTAAAATACAGACACCACGCACAATGCGTATTGTCGAATATGCTTTCGGCAGCGAACAGGGCGGTTTGATAAAGGTCAGAGATGAGATTATGAAAGAACAATCTCAAAGAATTCTCCATTGTATGCTTGACCAACAGCCTGTTCCCCGAGATATTGTTCAGGCTCTTGTTTTAAAGGCGTCAAATCCGTTAGCTTACTCATATTGGAACAGACAAAGAGTATTGGCTTACGCCAGTGCTTTAATTTATAAATATCATAATGATAAAGGAGAGAAATTTACTATGGTACTGGACGAAAAAAATACCAACCGCAGCTATCTTTTTGGAAGACTGCTTGCAATGGCAGAAGCTTTTGAGGCTTCGGTTCTTGACGACGGCCGTGAAACAAATGCAATAAGGCTATGGAATGCCTTTTCAAATCATCCCATGCAAACCTGGAGGATTATAGAGGAACAGTTGATTCCTTATATGGAAAAGCATAATAGTTCTCAAAGAATATATTTTAAAAAGCAGGTTGATAAAATTTTAGGGCTTTTTACCAAGGAGGATTTTTCAAACAATATGAATAAAGCTTTAGATGATATTTACCTTTTCGGTTATCATCATCAGAGAATGGCTATTTATAGTAAGAAAACAACAGATGACAATAAAAATGAGGAGGAATAAAAATATGTGTATTCTTAAAAACAAAATTGATTTTGCAGTATTAATTACAGTGAACAATGCTAATCCTAACGGTGATCCTTTAAACGGAAACCGCCCCAGAACAACTTATACAGGCAAGGGAGAAATTTCTGATGTATGCATCAAAAGAAAAATTAGAAACCGTCTTCAGGATTTAGGTGAGAACATTTTCGTTCAATCATCTGATCGTACGAGCGATGGATATAAAAGCCTGAGCGATAGGGCTTCGGGTGAAATAAAGGGTTATGCAAACAACGATGAATATGCAAAAAAGGCATGTGAAAAATGGTTTGATGTAAGGGCTTTCGGACAAGTTTTTGCATATAAAAATAAAGATAAAGACAATCCCGGCGTTTCAGTAGGCGTAAGAGGACCTGTTACTATTCATCAGGCTGTAAGCATTGATACTGTTGATATTAACACCATGCAAATAACAAAAAGCGTTAATTCGGAGACTACTGAGACAGGCAAAAAATCTTCCGATACAATGGGCTCAAAGCATATGATTCAATTCGGGTTGTATGAAATTAAAGGTTCAATAAACGTGCAGCTTGCTGAAAAAACAGGATTTACAGAAGATGATGCTGAAAAAATCAAAGAATGTTTCAGAACCTTGTTTATCAACGATTGTTCTTCCGCACGTCCAGACGGCAGCATGGAGGTCCAGAAAATCTACTGGTGGAAGCACAGCTGTAAGGACGGACAATATTCCTCTAAAAAGATTCATGATTCTTTAAAAATAACTGTTAAGGAAGGTGTTAAGTGTCCTGAATCTTTTGAAGACTATGATATAAGACTTGAAAATTTTGAAGACCTTATTCCGGAGGAGATTAATGGAATATAACGAAGAAGATTTTCTTATGTTGTCGGGAATACAGCATTTTGGTTTTTGTCAGCGGCAATGGGCATTGATACATATTGAAATGCTGTGGGAAGAAAATCTCCGTACTATTGAGGGAGAGAGTATGCATGAAGTTTGTCATGACAGCACTTCTTTTGAAAGCCGTAAAAATATACTTGTTTCAAGAGGTATGCCTATTTTTTCACGTACCTTAGGTGCCAGCGGTGAATGCGATATTGTAGAATTCATAAAAGACAGTAATGGTATTTCAATCAACGGACGAGAGGGTAAATATCTTGTCCGTCCGGTTGAGTATAAGCATGGAGAACCAAAAGAAAATGACTGCGATATTCTTCAGTTGGCAGCGCAAGCTATTTGTCTTGAAGAAATGTTTTTGTGTGAAATAAAAAGCGGTGCAATTTTTTACGGACGCACAAAGCGACGGCTTGAAGTGGAACTTACCGATGAGGTTAAGAAAAAAGTCAGGGACAGCTTTAAACAAATGCATAGTTATTATGACAGAGGGCATATTCCGAAAGTTAAACCAGCAAAAAGATGCAACGCATGTTCACTGAAAAATCTTTGCATTCCAAAGCTTTATAAGCTTAATAACGTAAGAAAGTATATGAATGAAGCTATTAAAGCAGGGGGTGACGGTGAATGAAAAAAATTCTGAATACACTTTATGTTACAAATGAAAAAGCCTATTTAGCCCTTGACGGAGAAAATGTTGTAATTCAGGAGAACGGTAATATACTCGGAAGGCTTCCTATTCACACTATTGACAGCATTGTGGTATTTGGTTATGTAGGCGCAAGTCCGGCTCTTATGGGGAAATGTGCAGACATGAATAAGTCGCTTGTTTTTCTGAAGCCAAGCGGTAGGTTTCTTGCGAAAGTGACAGGAAAATCTTACGGCAATATACTTCTGCGGCGTGAGCAGTACAGAATATGCGATAATAAAGAAAGGTCATTGGATATTTCAAAAAATATAATTTCTGCAAAAATACTGAATTCAAACGCAGTTATAAATAGAACAGTAAGGGATCATGGAGTAAGAATTAATATTGAAAAGTTTAATAATGTTTCAAAGCAACTGAAAAAGGGAGCAGAATTGGCATATAACTGTTCTAACGTTGATTCCTTGAGGGGAATTGAGGGCGAGTGTGCGACGGGTTATTTTTCTTTGTTTGATGATATGATTTTACAGCAAAAAGAAGATTTTTTCTATAAGTCCCGTTCAAGAAGACCTCCAATGGATAATGTAAATGCTTTATTGTCGTTCACATATAGCTTGTTGACTTCTATGTGCGTAAGTGCGTTAGAAACGGTTGGTCTTGATCCTTATGCAGGATTTTTTCATACAGAAAGACCGGGAAGATGTTCATTGGCTCTTGATTTGGTAGAGGAATTTCGTGCTGCGTTTGCAGATAGATTTGTACTCACTCTTATAAACAGAAAAATGATTTCTTATAAAGATTTTATTGAGAAGGAAAGCGGCGGAATAATTTTAAAGGACGACAGCCGAAAAAAATATCTTGCTGCTTGGCAAAATCGAAAAAAAGAAATTATTACACATCCGTTTCTGCAAGAAAAGGTTGAATGGGGTATGCTTCCCTATGTCCAGGCAATGCTTTTATCAAAATACATACGTGGCGACATTGACGGATATCCTCCGTTCATATGGAAATAGAGGTAGAATTATGTTAGTGCTTATAACATACGATGTTAATACTGAAAATCAGGCGGGAAAATCAAGGCTCCGAAAGGTAGCAAAGATTTGTGTGAATTATGGTCAGAGGGTACAGAATTCAGTTTTTGAATGCCAGCTCGATCCAGTTCAGTTATTTGAGGTAAAACAAAAGCTACTAAAAATTATTGATGAAAAGAAAGATAGTTTGCGATTGTATAATTTAGGGAATAATTATAAAAGCAAAATAGAGCATTATGGTGCAAAGGAAACTTATTTTCCGGATGATCCAATGATATTCTGATTATGCGAACCATAAGCAAACAGAAAAATCTCAGTATATTCGCATTAGAAAAACAATAGAAAAACAATAGAAAATATAGCATTAATCTTAATTATTTTATAGAAAAAAGAACAAAATTATAGAGAGTAAACAAATTATCGTGATTTTAACAATGATTATTTGTTAATTTCGCAGTCGCCTCACATACGTGGGGCGAGGATTGAAATTCTCCATACTTCAGAGCCTTGTTGTAACAGAAAGAGTCGCCTCACATACGTGGGGCGAGGATTGAAATTTTTTATCGCTTGTTCCAGTAACGTAATTTGCCAGTCGCCTCACATACGTGGGGCGAGGATTGAAATAACACGGCTGTCAAAGTCAGGTGCGCCATATTCAGTCGCCTCACATACGTGGGGCGAGGATTGAAATTCTACATACTTCAGAGCCTTGTTGTAACAGAAAGAGTCGCCTCACATACGTGGGGCGAG
>CAMWVM010000059.1 GCA_947177715.1 uncultured Ruminococcus sp. | reverse complement strand
GGAGTACAATATCCAACTAAAAACGTCAGCTGAAGCTGACCTGCCACGTTGAAAACGGGCAAGCCCTTATTTGAAACTTATATTAAGATATAATTAAGCGGAAAAAGCCGATTCACAAAAGTGAACCGGCTTTATTTTTAGTGTTTTAATATAGATTATAAAACCATTTTGCTTTAAATTTTTGTGTTCTTGTAAGACATTTTTCAAAAATTTCATTGCGGATCTCTTTTAACATTTGTCTTGAGGCTGCACATTCTTCAAAGGTAATACCTTCATTACTCATAAAGGATTTTACAGCAAGGTCGGCAAGTAATGCAAAATTTTCTCCTGTATTAGATATATTCATATCACTGCATAGTTTTTCAGCCTGAGAAGCAAATTGTTTATCTGTTATATTTTTATTATTTGTAATAGAAATAAGTTTAAGATATTTTAAACAGCAGGCATGAATGTTTTGCATACATTTTCGTTTGTCAGGGTCATTTATTGATTTGCGAAGCTGTTGTAAATTGTATTTGCGCCTAATGATAATGAATAAAACCAAGAAAACAAAAAGTACTATTGTAGAAGCTATTGTCAGTATATTATGGAACATTTTTTTAGCGGATGTGCCAATGTAGGTTGAATTATCATCAGCGTCTGCATTGGTTGACGTGGTGTATGAAGAAGACCAGTCTGATTTTGAGGAACTATCACTTCCAGATGTAGTTTTTGAGGAACTATCATCAGTTGACCATATCTGTTCTCCGTATCCGGGGGTGAATTCACAGGGAACCCATCCGATTTCTTTTATAAAGACTTCGGTCCATGCATGGGCAGATTTATCCTTAACGGCAATGGTATAAAGACCGTTTTCATCGGGGTTTTTAAGTTCTGTAGGGGAAATGGTATATCCCTCTACATATCTTGCAGGAAATCCGAATTTTCTCATAAGCATAGTGCCGGCTGAGGCAAAATAGGTGCAATATCCCTTATTCTGTTCGCTTAGAAAGTAGTCAATAAAGTCTTCACCATCAGGCGTTTTTCCAGGAGCGAGGGTATATTGATAATTATCTTGGAAGTATTTTTGAATTGCTTTTTTTACATCAATAAAATACCAGAATTTTTCAAACTCATCATCATGTAAATAGATTTGAAAATCAATTTGCCTTCTTATGATATTGTAGGTGTTGTCAAGAACCTCTGATTCCATAGGGTCCATATATGCATATGAAGCATAAAAATCATATTCTTCTGATATGTTTGTTTCTACACCGTTCACATCAAGATATAAATCATTAAAATGATCGTTGTTGTTTGATAGCTTGTCATCTAAATAAGCAATATTATAGAAAGGTAATTGATATGTTTGACTTTTTAATTCAATATTTTCCCACGATTTTGGAGCTGTTTTTTCTAAGCCTGTATTATCATCGGAATACAGTGCCATATAAGGTGCATAGACGTATTTTTTATTTGCGTTTTTTATCGTTATGGTAATAGTGTCAGGCGCTTTTATGCCGTCTTTGGTGCGATAGATTTGGGTTTGTTCAGCTTCATAGTAATTAAAATCCTGTATATACATATTATTATCATAAAAAGCATCTTGCAGGGATCGAGCATAATCCGGATCGTCATTTGATATCCAACGGTTATTTTTATATTCTCCAGCAGTATAGCCTTTAAGATACAGCGTATCTCGAAATAAAGGAACTTTTATTTCCAAGGCAGTCAAACCGTTAAATTTAATCTCATCAGCATTTCCCAATTTCCCCTCATTAAGTCCTCCATTAGCTTTTGAGGAAAAGGGATTTATTTTAGTGAGGGCGTTAATAAAATCTTGATAAGTTAATCCCTTAGTAAAATCCGAGATATCATTTCTTACCTCATTTAATTTTTGCGGACGCTTGTAATCGAGCAAATAAGACGAATATGTTACAAATGCGAAAACACCTATACAAATAAGAGAAACAAACACAATGAAAGTTTGAAAAAATGTTTCTTTCACATTCTTGGAAGTAAGATAAAAAGCGGTTTTTCTTCGATTGGCAACAAAGGTATTTTTTCTGCCTGTTTTATTAGAATTGTGGTTAATTATTTGCATTGAAAGCGTAACGATCCAACAGGTAACCACTCCGAACACATATATGGTTGTGGGCTGGAAGCCCCAATATGCACCTATTTCAAACAAGGGGAATGTTGTCAGGAACAATAGCGGAAAATCAATTCTTATTACTAATGCAATGAAATGCAAAAAAATGATTATTATTGATAAGGCAATGAAAAAATAGGTTGCACAGTGTAAATAGTTTTCGGGATCAATAGTGTCTATACTTAGATTATTTGGTATTTTGGCATTAGTAATATAAGCTTTTAATACTACATAGAAGCCATCGATTACACTGGGGATGTAATATAAAATGTATCCTGTGATTGCGGCAATATATGCAGTTGATAGATAACGCACAGTTTTGCGTTGACTTTTAATAAAAAAGAAAGCAAAAGAAAGTGTAATAACGAAAAAGCCTAAGATACGCTTATCTATATCAATATTAGTAAAATATGATGTCATCATAAAAACGGAACAAAATGATGAGATGACAAGTATTAAGCATTGAATACAGCGAAAATAGCTTTTTCTGTTTTTATAATTTAAAAACTGAATATCGCCGTCGATAATTATTCCGTTAGAGCCGACAATTTCGCCTTTATTAAGTTGTGATGAGATTTTTTTCATAATTACTCCGTTCTTATAGAATAATTTTGCTAAGCTCAGATGAAAGGGATTGTGAATTGACAGAAACAACTTTTATATTGCTTTTACTCAGATGATTGGAAGGTATAGATTGTGAATTAACAAAAACAACAGTAATAAGAGTTGTTTGGGCAAACCCTTCCAATAATTCCATTAGCTTGTCCGATAATGTAGAGGTAATAAAAATCCAATGAGCAGATATAGGCTGCGCATAGTTTAAGTTATGAAGAATTGCACAGTCATCAGGTTGAACTGACGTTCCTAAAATTTCATACATAGCCTGACTGACATTATCAATACTCTCGACAGTTATATTAATAGTATTTTGCTCTGAATCATCATACCAACAAAGGTTATGTGAAATTTGTTTTTCTGAAAGGTAAGTTGAGCATGAATAAGCGGTGGAAATAATAGCGTCATACAAATCTATACTATTTTCTGACGCATCGGGAATACTCAGATTCAGCATGAGCATAATCTGATTAGTTATAGGAAGAGAATAATCCTTAACCATGGTTTCCCCTTGTTTTGCAGTAAGCTTCCAATGGATTCGATTAAGCTTATCGTTTTCTGCATATTCTCTTATATCGAAAATCTCCGAAGGATCATCGCCTTTTTGTGTATTTGAATATACATTGCTTTCTAAATTATCATCACTGTAATCGAGTATTTCATTTTTCAATAACAGAGGCACGGGGAAAACAGTTATCAAAGTTTTATTGTGTATTTTTATCTCAGACAGGCATAGTTTGGGTTTAAACAGCCGAAGCATATCACATATCTTTACATTGGCTATCTCAATATGTGCAGTGCCGCAATGTTTAGAAGCAATATTAAACGTCAGGAGCTGTGAATCCTTTGGCAAGGCAGGCGAGTTAATTTTAAATTTTTCTGTTTTGTCTGAATGGTTCATGCAATAAGACAGAGTTATTTCTAAATTTGCAACAGGAAAAATAGAATTATTATTTATTTTAATAGTAATTGGCGTTTTCTTCCCGCAGGTGGTTGTATAATGTGGTTTAAGAAAGGCTACTTTAACTTTTCGTTTCTGAATAGCAGTAATTATAGCTAAAACAACAGGAAGTATAACAAGAAAAACGAAAAGATAAAACGATAAAATTCCCTTATATAAAATGTAAAATGCAAAGGATATAATAATTAATATCGAATAAAGTAAAATCATATTTTGTCACCGTTATTGATTTACACGTGGAACCGGAACAGAATTTATAATATCTTTTAAAATATCTTCGTTTGTCATATCATTAATTTTAGATTTTGAACTAAAAATGATTCTGTGTATAGAAACATCATTAAAGCAATAGTGCACATCATCAGGAACAATAAAGCCTCTGCCTCTTAAAAGGGCAGTGGCTTTTGTCATTTTAAGGAGTGCAATTGTGCCTCTCGGAGAAAGTCCCAGTTTGATAAACGGATGGTTTCTGGTGGCATTAGCAAGCTTTGCAATATATTCAAACATAACATCGGAAGCATATACCTTTTCAACCTCACGTTTTGCAAAAATGAGTTCCTGTTCAGTTGCAACTGATTTTAGATTATCTATGTTAATAAGGTTGTGCTTTGATTTCAGCATATTGATTTCACTTTCGAGATCTGGGTACCCCATAGTAAGGCGTATAATGAATCTGTCCATTTGAGATTCAGGCAGCATTTGTGTGCCGACAGAACCTATAGGATTTTGAGTGGCGATTACAATATAGGGTTCAGGCATTTTATAAATCTTTCCGTCAACAGTGACTTTGCCTTCCTCCATAACTTCGAGTAAAGCGGACTGAGTTTTTGATGAGGTTCTGTTTATTTCATCGGCAAGGAAAAGATTAGTTATAGCTGCACCCGGTTTATATTCAAATTGGTGTGTTTCCTGATTATAAATTGAGAATCCGGTTATATCAGACGGAAGGACGTCAGGGGTAAACTGAAGACGCTTATAATCAAGAGATAGTGCTTTTGACAATGCAAGGGCAAGAGTGGTTTTTCCTACACCAGGGATATCTTCAATCAGCACATGACCGCCTGCAAGTACAGATAACAGTACTTTTACGATAATTTCTTTTTTTCCTATAATAACTTTTTCAATTTCGTTAATTACATTTTGAGAAAGCCTTAAAACATTTAATTGTTCAGGGGAAAGATTGTTTTTCATATTATTCTCCTTAATGTTTTACTAAAATATTGACTCACTTTATTTTATAATACCATATGAATCGAATTTTGACAACACGTAAGTTCAAAAAATATACAGTAAATATTTGAATGGAATACAAAAGGAGATATCAGCATAGTATGTTTTAGGACAAGTAAGGGAAGTGATAAAATGATGCGTGAAAAGAGCAAGCTTAACTATGCATATGAGCTGCTGACGTCAAAAATCAGGTGTGCTGTTGCGGCAATTCCTGAAATGGAGAGAGAACGGATACAAGAGATAAGGTTAAGGCTTGGGAAAAAGCTGACGGTTACCCTCTTTGGCAAGGAATATTTTGTTTGCTGCGACGGCAGGCTTTTATCCACAGCTAAGGAAGGTATTGATGTGTGTGCTGAAGACATTGACGTTACATATAAGCGTGCGTTCCACAACTCGCTTCACAGCTATCACAGAGAAATCGCCGGTGGATATATCACTGCCGATGGAGGAAATAGGATAGGCTTTTGCGGCACTGCGGTTCTTAGTTCAGCCGACAATTATTCTGTTGAAACAGTAAAACATATTTCTTCGATAAATATTCGAATTGCGAGAGAAGTAATCGGGGCGGGAGAAGACATTTTTATCAAAGCCTTTTCTGACGGACCGTCATCCTTGATAATCGGAGGTCCTCCGGCTTGCGGAAAGACTACTGTATTAAGAGATTTATGCAGGATTCTTGGTGGGAAATACCGATTATCGCTTATTGACGAACGCAATGAAATATCAGCGTCAAAAGATGGGTTGTCCCAGAATTCTGTTGGAGATATGACAGATGTGTTCAATTCATATAACAAGCTTGAGGGAATTATGACAGCTGTTAAGGTTATGTCACCAATGATTTTAGTTTGCGATGAAATCGGTGCAAAGGGCGACGTCAGTGCTTTGGAATATGCTGTTAATTCGGGAGTGAAGCTTATTGCAACCTGTCATGCAGGTAATTTTGATGAAATGAAAAAGCGTCCTGCGGTGTCAAAACTTATGAAAGAGAAAGTATTTGATTATGCTGCCATTCTCGGAACCGGTTCAATGTGCGGTCAGCTTATTAGCTTTTATAAATTATAGCTTGAGGATAAAGATATGCTTAAACTTATCGGTGCGGTTATGATAATGCTCGCAGGAATTGGCTGCGGATATTCTTTTTCATCTAAGGTTAAAAAGCACATAAGAGATATTGAAGCAGTTAACAGCATGTTTACTGAAACGGCTATGATGATTAATTTTAATGCAGTAACTTTTAGAGAATTGATTATACATTTGAAAGAATGCCCTCAAACGAGAGGTCTTAAATTTCTTAATGTTGATTTATCTTCTGTTGATATACGGGACAGAATAGTGGAATCAGTTAAGAAGAATTCTGATAATTTTGATGAAGAAGAAGTGGAGCAGCTTTATGGCTTTTTTATGCAGCTTGGTTTATCAGATTTAGAGGGTCAGCTTTTAATGACGAAAAAATATCACGAGTTTTTTCGGTCAAGGTTTGAAAATCTACAAGAGGAAAGCTTAAAAAAATGTCGGCTTTATAATTCGCTGGGAGCTTTAGGCGGAGCATTTATTGCAGTGATTTTAGTTTAACATTTGCGTATGAAAGGATAGGACAGAGGAAAAATGGATGTTGATTTGATTTTTAAAATTGCAGCAATAGGAATTATCGTAGCAGTTCTTAATCAGCTGCTCAAACGTGCTGAACGTGACGAACAGGCTATGATGACAACCCTCGCAGGACTTATTGTTGTGCTGATGATGATTGTAAATCAAATAGGCAGTTTATTTGACACCATTAAGTCTGTCTTTGGATTGGGCTGATGGACATTATCATGATTGCAGGTTTTTGCATTACTGCCTGTATAATCTGCAAGGTGCTTGAAAAAAACGCAGGAGAAATAAAAGTAGTTTTAGTGTTATGCACTTCTTGTATTGTTATTCTCAAAGTTATCGGTGAGATTACTGATGTCACTTCCGCCATAAGAGAGCTTTTTTTACAAGCGGACATGGACGAGGATTATTTGACTATTATTTTCAAGGGCTTGGGTATCTGCTATATAACGCAGCTTAGCTGCGATTGTTGTCGTGACTGCGGTGAAAGCTCCATTGCCTCTCAGCTTGAATTAGCAGGTAGAACTGCAATGCTTGTAATATCATTGCCGCTTTTCAGAGCACTAATCGGAATAATTGAAGCGTTGTTAATATAAAGGATTAATATGA
Organism: uncultured Ruminococcus sp.; assembly: GCA_947177715.1. Lineage (GTDB taxonomy): Bacteria > Bacillota > Clostridia > Oscillospirales > Ruminococcaceae > FB2012. The sequence goes on along the minus strand of CAMWVM010000059.1, from coordinate 927 downwards.
AAAAATTTATCTTATTGATATTTGGATTTATCTGCATATTTTTTGGAGCGTTTCCCGTATATGCAGAAAACGTTGAAGGGGATATTTCGCAGTCAGAAGAATATCAGGAAATTGTAGAAGAACTAACACAAAGCATGGAAAATGCAGCAGGGGACGATGTAAATGAAATCCTTGAAGAACAGGAGATATCTCTTGAAAATCCTGAAAGCATTTCTAAGATATCCGTTGGTTCAGTTATCAAAAGTGTGATTTCATCATTTACTGATGTTATTAAAAAGCCTGCGGTAATGCTCGGAAAGATCATAGCCATAACACTTTTATGTGTGACAGCAAAAAGCATGGCACCGGAGGGTTCTTCGGTAACAAAGGCTTTTAATATAATCGGAATTCTTTCAACTATAACGGTTATGTACGATACGGTATATTCCAGTATAGAGATAATCAGGTCTTCCCTTGAGCGATTAGCGGAATTTATGACAGCGTATATACCGATTTTCTCAAGCGTGGCAGCGGTAGGAGGAAGCGTTACCGCCTCAGGAAGCTATTATGCTGTAACCTTAATGTTATGTGAAATAATAGGTTTTGCTGCCAAAAGCGTAATAATGCCGTTTTTAAGTATTGTTCTTGCTATATCTTTAGTATCAGCTATAAATCCTAACTTGCAGTTCAGCGGAGCTGCCGAATCAATAAAAAAGGCATGTCATTGGATTTTAGGAGGAATGATGACTATTTTTGTGGGACTGCTTTCAATTCAGGGTCTTTCAGGCTCTGCCGCAGACACATTAGCATCAAGAGCTGTTAAGTTTGCAGCGTCAAGCTTTATTCCTGTAATAGGCGGAGCGGTGTCCGAGGCTTACTCCACTATACACAGCCTGTCTACTATACACATCTCCGAGCCCACGAGACTCCTGAGCATCTCGTATGCCG
>CAMWVM010000058.1 GCA_947177715.1 uncultured Ruminococcus sp. | reverse complement strand
CCCACTGAAAGACTAAGTTGTCCGCCGCCACAGCTATCCGAAAGGATAGGTTGGAAGCTGGGGGACATAAGTCGTTGTTATATTCTTTTTTATTTTTTTAATTATAGTACGAAACTTATGAAAAGTCAAATTATAGAGAAAAATATCATGCAGTTTTCACACAGTATTCAGCGTATAAATTTCAGATTCTCTCTATTTACAAAACAATGTCAGTATAGTATAATTAATGTAGTTTTATTTTTGAGGTGATCTGATGCTTAAAAGTGTAATTTTTGACATGGACGGACTTATGGTTGATACTGAAAGTCTGCTGCAAACATTTTGGTGTAAAGCCGCTAATCAATTAGGATATCCTATGACAAAGAAGCATGTTCTTGGTATACGTTCTTTGTCTTCAAAATATGCAATACCCCAACTAAAAAATCTTTTCGGTGATGACTTTGATTACTATGCTGTCCGAGCATTAAGAATTAAAATGATGAACGACTATATATCAAAAAACGGTCTTGTCAAAAAGAATGGACTTGATGAATTATTACAATATTTAAAAACTACAAATCTGAAGATTGCAGTAGCAACTGCTACAGATTTTCAACGTACTCAAATATATCTTAAGTCTGTTAAAGTTTTTGATTATTTTGATAAAATAATTTGCGGGGATATGATAGAAAACGGTAAACCAGAGCCTGACATATACATAGAAGCCTCAAAACAACTGTCACTTGAACCCAATGAATGTATCGCCTTAGAAGATTCTCCTAACGGTATTTTATCTGCATATAAAGCAGGATGTATGCCAATAATGATTCCTGATTTAACTGAACCTGACATGGAAACCTCAAAACTTCTGTTTGCCAAATGCAAAAACTTATCCGATGTAATACCTATAATAAATAAATTGCTGTAACAAAAAATATATGATTTTCACAAAATAACTTACTATTTGTATAAACTAAAATTTAAAAATATTAAAAACTTAATTCAAGTCTTATTAGATATCTAAATTTTAATTAAGCAAAATGCAGAAAATTAATCAATAACAAAGTTAAGTTAAAACTTACTAACGTTGACAGAATTGTTCTGTCAACGTTTTTTGTTATTGTCAAGACGTCAAAATAGAGTTGCTATTAGGCAGCTCTATTTTTTACTTTTAAGCACATTATTTTACTAATAATATAAAATCTTGTCGAACTTATATACAAATATATTTTGACAAAATCAGAAAGGAAAGATAAAAGTGAAGAAACAAAGAAGATATGATATTTATAAACCGTCAGTTCACGGAAGAACATGGATAGGTTCTTCAAACAATTTGATAAAAGCAATAGCAATCGGTGAAAAATTTGGTTGCAGAGTTTTGGACTGTCCATGCTGTAATTATGAGATTTATGATAATAGATTGAAAACAGATGATGTAACACTGATGATTCACAAAATGATAAAAAAATAGATTATGAGAACATATAATAACTAATTATTATGTAACATTATTACAAAATCGCCTCATATAAATTGTTATAGTATACAAAAATAGTTATTTTTTGCGAAATAACTGCACAAAATTAGTAAAATAATGTTTTAATTTATAAAGGCGAACAAAAAATGTTATCTAAGGAGGTGATTCCAATGACTTGTAAAATTTTATTTTAAGCTATTGATAAAGAAAAATTAAGAAATGAGGAATAAAAAATGAAAAAACTTACAAAGAAAATCACAACAATGGCAGCAGCATTAATGATGGTAACATCTATTTCAGCAGTAAGCGCAAGCGCTTATTCCAAAATTGATATTTTCACAACAAGTGGAAATACAACAAATAAAACTTGTTATATTTCATGTTATCAGAATGGTTCTTTTACAAATGGTTATGTAAGCGGCATGGCATGGACCAAAACATCATCTATAAAAAATAAATATAATCCGGATTGTAAATTTAACGGTTATATATCTGTTGTGACAGCTTGCGGAAGCGTACATGGTAACAATAACAATCAGTACGCTAATGCAATAACATGCTCGTTGTCGGGTAAATACACTACAACAACTGTAACTTCTTCACATGTATTTCAAAGCGGAACCTACGGCAGCTTTTCAAAAACCATTTAATTAAACATAATCTTTAATTAAATAATTTACTCGGCATATCATAAATATATAATAACTTTATGATATGCCGATTTTATTTGAGGTGAGTCAAATGACAAAATCGAGAAAAATTTTAGTTTCAATTACCTTGATATTACTTTTATGTATTATTGGTTACATAATTTTTTACCTAATAGATAAAAGAGCATTAGAAAATGATATTAATAAATATGAATTTTTAAATTATGAAACAAACATGTATACAAACCTTCCGTCAGGCAATGTGGGCGATTTTGTGTATTTTAATGATTTTGTCACCAGTTATTACGGAGAATATGACGTTTTGAAAGACAAGCAAATCCCAATAACTGTAAATGGAGATATAATAGATTTAAACTTCTATAATGGTGAAACCTATTGTCTTTATGCTAATACTAAAGGTAAATTAAGCATTGTAAAATGGGATATAAACACCGGAAATCATGAAACAATATACACACCTCCCAACGATGTTGAGGGATTATATAACTTTGCAATGACAACAGACGGATTAATGTTCTTTTTAGAGAGGAAACCTTCTTCAGAAGTAGCTATAGGAGCGTCTATTGAAGACGAAGGCGGATATACAATAAATTACACTTTGTATATTTACAACCCTGAAACTAAAGAAAAAACAGCGCTTGCCGATGGCGTAGACAGGTATTATGCAAGAGGAAACAGACTTTATTTTAATAAGGTTCATTTTTTAAAACAAACAGAAGAGGTATTTTATATTGATTTTGATAAGCCTGAAGAAGTTATTGATACAGGAATCTGCTGTAGAAATGCTGAAGCAGTAGAAAAAGGATATAGTGGTTGGTTCTATGTTGACGATAAATATATTTATTATTCAGGGGGCACGGAAAATTATTACCGATGTTCTATAAAAGATAACGAAGAAGAATTGCTTTATACATATTCAGATTCAAATGGCTATATATGTTGGTCAACTGAATTCAACGGAAAACAAATCATTTACGTTCGCTGTGCATTTGACGACCCAAGCATAACATTCGGAGCAAAGCTTTTTGAGCTTGACACCGAAACTAAAGAAGTTAAAAATGTCTGGACGGATAATTCAAAAGAGTTACTTGTAGATTATAATACTTTTAAAGGAAATGATGATTACTTTTATTTAACAAGCTGCTATACGGAAGGAACAAATTGTACAACATATTATATAATTACTTCAGATTATACAAAAAAAGTAATGTTTAAAAACTCTAATTGGAAAATATAACATATGCGATTTTATTTGAGGTGAGTCAAATGACAAAACGAACAAAAATAGTTTTAATTTCAGCAGTTACTTTAATCCTTTGCTTAACGGCATTTTTAATATTTCATTTCTTTTTTAACAAATCTAACGATAATAAAGTCATTAATAAATATGAATTTATAGAAAACGAAACTAATATGTTTATGTCAGATGTTGTAGGAAATTCCGGTGATTTCGTATATTTTGATGATTATGTTACAAGTTCCTATTATGAATATGATACTGTAAAAGAAAAACGAATAAAAATGCCTGTGGAAGGATTAATAGCACACTATAATTTCTATAATGGTGATTTATATTGCGTCCATGCTGATTCCAATAATAAACTTAGCATTGTAAAATGGGATATAAATACAGGTGATTACGAAACTATATATACCCCTCCAAACGGGGTTGAAGGATTATATCACTTTGCGATGACGACAGACGGATTAATGTTTTTCTTAGAAAGAAAACCTTCTTCAGAAGTGGCTATAGGAAAATCTGTTGAAGATGAAGACGGATATATCATAAATTACACGTTATATATTTATAACCCTAAAACCAACGAAAAAACAGCTGTTGTAGATGGCGTTGACAGATATTATGTTAGTGGGAACAGATTATATTTTGACAAAGTACATTTTCTAAAACAAACAGAAGAAATTTTTTATATTGATTTTGATAAGCCCGAAGAAGTAATAGATACAGGAATCTGCTGCCGTACTGAAGAAGCTGTAAAAAACGGTTATGATGGTTGGTTTTACGTTGACGACGAATATATCTATTATTCAGGCGGTACAAAAAATTATTACCGACGTTCTATAAAAGATAACGAAGAAGAATTGCTTTATACATATTCAGATTCCGAAGGATACATTGGAAGATGTATTGAATTTAATGGCAAACAAATTATTTATGTTCGCTGTGAATTTGATAATGAGGTTAAATTTGGAGCAAAGCTTTATGAGCTTGACACCGAAACTAAAGAAGTTAAAAATATTTGGATAGACACGAGTGAAGAATTGCTTGGCGATTATGCCTCATTTAAAGGAAATGATGAGTATTATTATCTAAGCACTCATCCGGCAAATAGATTAATAAACGAGGGCAAAATTCTCGGATGCCATTATTATTTAATCTATGCTAATGGCGAAAAGAAATTGATGTATGATAATGTTAATGAATGGGGCGTCCAAACTATAGAATAATGCCGTATTTATTTGAGGTGAGTCAAATGACAAAAGCGGAAAGGAGACTGTCATAACTATGGGTGTATTGAAAATAGAAAACTTATCTAAACAATATGGAAAAAAGCAAGCACTGAACAAAATATCCTGTGAATTTACAACCGGAATAAATGCTCTTCTTGGACCAAACGGAGCTGGAAAAACTACCATAATGAATTGTGTTTCGGGGGTAATTCCCAAAACAAGCGGAAAAATTACATACAATGGAAAAGATGTCTTTTCAATGGGCGCAGAATACCGTACAAAGCTAAGCTTTCAGTTCCAGTCCCAGCCATTCTACCCAAGCTATACTGCCCATGATTTTTTAGAGTTTTCTGCATTATTAAAAGGTATGGACAAATCAAAAACAGAAAGCGAAATAAACCGAGTGCTTTCTCTTGTAAATCTCTCTGAAAATAAGTATGAAAAAATAAGATCATTTTCAGGAGGAATGAAGCAAAGACTTGCTATAGCTCAGACAATTTTAAATTCACCAAAAATACTCATATTTGACGAACCGTCAGCAGGTCTTGATCCCTTTGAAAGAGAACAATTTAAACGTATTATGATGAAAATGAAAGATCAAAGCATAATCATTATATCAACCCATATTGTTTCAGATATAGATACAATATGTGATAATCTTGTAATATTAAATAAAGGCTCTGTTGTGGCAAACGATGAGCCTGAAGTACTGTGCAATAAAATACAAGGTATGGTATGGAATGTTCCAAAAGAAGACGTGCCTCTTTTGCCATATGAAAAAATATATTTTGAAGATACAAAATCCAAAACTATATCTATAACCAAACCAACAGAACACTCAGTTTTGTGCGAACCAACCCTAAACGATTTGTACTTTTGCGGTCAGTTGAATAAAGATATATTTATTTCAAGCGGCGGTGATGATAAATGAAAATCTTCCGATTTATTATAAAAAAGGACCTCCCCCTGCTTGCGATTGTAACATTGATTCTTATAATATTTTCAGGAACAATCCAGCTTTTAAAATATAAAGAAGCATATCAATATGAGCCATACTATTCTCATGCTTTTCAAAAGCTTTCCACAGATAATGATTTCTATCAAACATTGAGTAATGAATTGGCTCAGGCAAATGCTGAATCGGATAATGTCTATAATGAAATATTTGATTTTATGTACGGTGAAGAATACGATCCTTATACCCCTCCAAGAGAGATCCCAAGCATAATGATTGAAAAGCTGTTTGTACCCTCTGACGACGGCGGAAAATATACTCCGCTTGCAGAAACCGATGCAAAAATGCTGTTTCAAATGTCAGAACAAATAGATTCTCAAAGCAATTATAAGCAGCTCATCGCCGACCAAATTGAAAATTACGACAGAAATTCCCGACGTGGAATAAAGGATGAATATATCCTCAAAACAGCAGCAAAACTTAAAGAAGATTATTCAAACGTGCTTCAGAATAAATTTGACAAACCGGTGGACACAAGAGCAGGGAATGTATTGATCACATATTTAACAACCGACTTTATACCTTTTTTTGCAGCGTTTATCTTGCTGTTTCATAGGCTTTCCAGTGAAATCCAAAGCCGCAGACTTATGCAGTTTTCAATTTCAAAATTCGGCGCAGTGAAATTTACAATTTCAAAAACACTTACTGGTCTTATAGAATTTTTCATGTTTTATATTATTTATTGCCTGTCAAGTGTGGCAATATTTTTAACATTTGATAATAAAAGCGGGGTTCTGTCTGCTCCTTTACAGGTTATATCACAATATGAGCTTTCACCTGAAGCGCTTTCAGTTTTTCAATATATTATGGCAATAATGCTCACAAAACTTGTATATTGCATTGCCTTGGGTGCATTAATAATGCTCATATCATTTCTTTGCAAAAAAATCATATTCTCCGCAGCTGTAGGAATAATTATTACAACAATTCCTCTCCTAATTTCTAAAACATACGATTCATTGTCTGCTGATTTAGACCGTCAAAAAATTAAAATAATTTTTTCCTGTGATATATATAATATGTATCATAACTTGAATTATATAAACCTGTTTGGCTCGCCAGTCAAAATTTATTGGCTTTTCCTATCAGTATTAATTGCAGTTGCAGCAGTTTCCACCGTAACCCTTGCACTATACTCAAGAAAGAGAGGTGCAGCATATGTATAAATATCAAATTAACAGGCTGTTAAAAAAGCATTTCCCTTTGCTGACGATTATTATAATTTTGTCTGCGGCAAGTAAGCTGTTCGCTATTAATATTTCCAAAAATAATGACGACTTATCCAAAGAAAGTCAGTTGCTGCTTGATTCATATGTACAGGAAACAATAGATTATTCAGCAGATCAAAGATTTTCATATATATCAGAAAAAGCTAAGTCTGACGCAGATAAATTTTCAGCTATTAAATCTCCCTCTCAGGATCAGATTGATGATTATGCCATTAAATCCAATGCCCAAAATGCATATCGCAATAGCCTCGTATATAATACTTACACTCTCATAGGCGTGCAAAAATACGCCAAAACCGGAAAAGGACTTGTGGACACTGGTATTCCTGAAAATTTCATTAAAACTAAAAATGCCTACCTAAATATCAATGAACCTAAAGTTGTAAACGAGTATCATTTCAAAAAGTTTATTTCGTTACAAAGCTATAGTCTTATCCCAGTGTTTGTGCTTCTGTTGACAGGACTTTTCATTGCAGATTCTTATGAAAAGAAAATTGACCTTCAAGCAAAGATATCTAAAAATTCAAAACGCTTTTTCAGATCTCAGGAAATCATCCTAAGTATATTTATTCTCCTGCTTCTTTTTGCTAATACTGTATGTGATATGACAATCAGCGGACTGCTTACCCATACCTATGAACTTTCCACCCCCATACAAAGTATAAGCGATTATGTGTTTCTGCCAAAAAATCTCACGATTTCACAAGCAGTATTAATGCTTTTGGGAGTTGAAACCATCGGAGCATTTATCTGCTATCATGCTTTTGTCATAGCCGCTCAAATAATGAGGTCTGCAAAATCATATATGATTTTTGGATTTTCAGTTATAGTCCTCTCAACACTCATTACAAACTTCTTTCCCAATTCAGCAATTTATATTCCTACAGGAATAACTGATAAACGAAGCGTGTTATCCGCAATTAAATATATGCCGAAATTAAAAACAAATAATATCCCTATTGCCGTGATTATAGGATTGTTATTATTGTGCATACTGTGTATTTTCAGATACTATAAATATCAAGAAAAAAGAAACCATCTTAGTTTCAAAACCCAAATTAAATAATATAAATATAAAAAATCTGTAGAACCTTTTAACAAACTAAAGATATTCGATACGAAAAGGCCGTAACGAATGTCTTTGTTTGTTTAATAATCCAATAAAAAAATAATAAAGCGATTGACAATTAGTTCGAAATGGTGTATATTAAAGAGAATAACAAAAGAAATGAAA
>CAMWVM010000057.1 GCA_947177715.1 uncultured Ruminococcus sp. | reverse complement strand
GTGCAGGCAACCCCCTTGTCCCTGTGGAAGATACAATCACAGGTAAACTTCCTCAGAGAAAAATAGTTGTGGGCGCTGCTAACGGCTATTCATCATATGGAAACCAAATTGGTCTTGCAACAGGACACGTTTCAGAAATTTATCACCCAGGATATGTGGCTAAAAGAATGGAAATCGGAGCTGTCGTTGGTGCTGCTCCTGCATCAAATGTAAGACGTGAAAGACCACAGCCTGAAGACGTTGTTATCCTTCTCGGCGGTAAAACCGGTCGTGACGGATGCGGCGGAGCAACAGGCTCTTCAAAATCACATACCCTCCACTCTCTTGAAAGCTGCGGTGCTGAAGTTCAGAAGGGTAACGCTCCTGAAGAAAGAAAACTTCAAAGACTTTTCAGAAATCCTGAAGTAACTTCAATGATTAAACGCTGCAACGACTTTGGTGCAGGCGGTGTATCCGTTGCTATCGGTGAGCTTACTGACGGTCTTGTAATAAACCTTGATGCTGTTACAAAAAAATATGATGGACTTGACGGCACAGAGCTTGCTATTTCCGAATCACAGGAAAGAATGGCTGTTGTTATTGCCAAATCTGACGTGGAAAAATTCATGGAAGAAGCAGCTAAAGAAAATCTTGAGGCAACCTTAGTTGCAAGAGTTACTGAAGAACCAAGACTTAAAATGAACTGGAACGGCGTTCAGATTGTTGACCTTTCCCGTGAATTTCTTAATTCCAACGGCGCTGAAAAACATACTGATATCCGTGTTGACACTCCGCTTATTGGCAAAGACGACGCCGGCGTTGACTCTGCCGACAGATGGGAAGCAATGATTTCAAATCTTAATGTATGCTCTCAGAAAGGACTTGTAGAAAGATTTGACTCAACGATTGGTGCAGGAACTGTTCTTATGCCTTACGGTGGTAAATATCAGAATACACCTACACAGGCTATGGCTGCAAAAATTCCTGTTCTCAACGGCGAAACATCTACAGCTTCAATCATGGGTTGGGGCTTTAACCCTTATCTTTCTTCACAAAGCCCATATCATGGCGCTATGTCCGCTGTAGTGGAATCTGTTGCAAAAGTTGTAGCAACAGGCGGTTCTTATAAGCATTGCTGGCTTACATTCCAGGAGTATTTTGAAAGAACACAGAATAACCCTGTTCGCTGGGGAAAACCTTTTGCAGCACTCCTTGGTGCATATAAGGCACAGCTTGAACTTGGCTGTGGTGCAATCGGCGGAAAAGACTCTATGTCAGGTACTTTTGAGGAAATCGACGTTCCTCCTACATTAGTTTCATTTGCTGTTTCTACTGCAAAATCTGACAAAGTTACTTCACAGGAATTTAAAAAATCAGGTTCAAATGTTATCCTTATTCAGCCTGAATATGACAGCAACAACCTCGTAAACTTTGACTCACTTAAAAAAGTGTTTGAAAAGGTTGAAACGCTTATCAGCGAAGGAAAAGTTCTTTCTTGCTGGTCCGTTTCATACGGTGGTATTTCTGAAGCTGTTGCAAAAATGGCATTTGGAAATAAGATTGGTTTTAAATTTACTGCACCTGTTACAGCACACGAACTATATCGTCCATGTTACGGCAGCTTTGTTATTGAGCTTGCTGAGGGCGTAGCTGTTGAAGAAAGACTGCTCGGTGTTACAACAGAAGAATATACAATTACAACCGACAACTATACTGTTGACTTAAATAAACTCCAAACACTGTGGGAAAACAAGCTTGAACCTGTGTTCCCTGCAAAAATCAAAGAACCAGAGTATACTCCTAAGACATACAGCTATAACGCAGATACAAAAATAGCTCCCGCTATTAAAATCGCAAAACCAAAGGTTCTTATTCCTGTATTCCCAGGTACAAACTGTGAGTATGATACTGCAAGAGTATTTGAAAAAGCAGGTGCTGAAGCAGATGTATTTGTAATTAAGAACCTTAATGCTGCAATGATCGAGGAATCTGTTAAGGCAATGGAGAAGAAAATCAATGATTCTCAGATCGTTATGCTCCCTGGCGGATTCAGCGGTGGTGACGAGCCAGACGGAAGCGGCAAGTTTATCGTATCATTCCTCAGAAATCCTCGTCTTAGAGATGCTATTCACAACTTGCTTAAAAACCGTGACGGACTTATGCTGGGTATATGCAACGGTTTCCAGGCTCTCGTAAAACTCGGACTTGTTCCATACGGCGAAATTGTTGATATGCGTGACGATTCACCTACTCTTACATTTAACACCATCGCAAGACATCAGTCTAAAATGGTTAATACAAGAATTGCATCAAACAAATCGCCATGGCTTGCTTCTTCAAATGTTGGTGATATTCACAGCATTGCCATTTCTCATGGCGAGGGCAGATTTGTGGCAACAGCTGAAGAGATTGCAAGACTTGCCGAAAACGGTCAAATCGCTACACAGTATGTTGACTTTGACGGAAATCCTACACTTAATGTCCACTGTAATCCTAACACGTCAATCGACGCTATCGAAGGTATTACTTCCCCTGATGGACGTGTTCTCGGTAAAATGGGTCACTCTGAACGTATAGGAAATGACATTTCCAAAAACGTTCCCGGAAACAAAAATCAGCAAATCTTTGAAAACGGCGTAAAATACTTTAAATAATATTAAAAAACTCCCGGTACAACCGGGAGTTTTTATTATACAAAAATAGCGACGAACAATATGAATCGTTCATCGCTTATTTTACCATTAAGTACATATTAGATTATTCAACTATAAATTCCTTAATCTCCTCAAGAAATGCATCTGCATTATCACTATGTGCAACCAACTGAATAGGATTTGAAAGGTCAAGGCTGAATATACCCATAATAGACTTTGCGTCAACAGCATATCTTCCCGAAGCCAAATCCACATCAAAGTCATACATTGAAACAACGCTGACAAACTTTTTTACAGATGCTATAGAATCAAGCATGATTTTAACCTTTTTCATAAAAACTCCTCCTTCTAATTGCAAACCATTTAATGTTTATTTTTGTGCGGTTCAACAAACCTCATAGAGTTTTCCTCTACACTTACCATTATAAACATTAATTTTTAAAAGTCAAGACGAATTTGCAAAAAAAATAAAAATATAGTATAATAGTCAATAACATAATATCAAAGCATTTAAATTTGTGTAAAGTTACCATGCTTACGCACTTTTTCGCATTATATGGGGGATAAAAATGAATGTTTTTTATTACACTTTCGGCTGTAAAGTTAATCAATATGAAACCGAAAACATCAAACAAGCTTTAGAAAGCAAGCTATTTTCAACTGTAACTGAAATAATCGATGCAGATATTGCAGTAATCAATACCTGTACAGTAACATCATATTCGGATTTAAAATGCAGAAAAATGCTTCATAAAATAAAAAATACAAATCCTGATTGCATAGTTGTGCTTACCGGATGCTTCCCTCAGGCTTTTTCAGACGAAGCTGAATTAATGATGGAATGTGATATAATTACCGGTGCATCAAATAAATCGTTAATTCCCGATTTTATTGATGAATATCTTGTGCACAGACAACGAATAATAAGCATTCAACCGCATACAAAAAATGAAAAGTTTGAAACAATGTCAAACACAAATATTAAAGCAAAAACCCGTGCTTATATGAAAATACAAGACGGTTGTGATCAATATTGTTCTTATTGCATCATTCCGTATGCAAGAGGACATATACGTTCAAAGCCGATAGATATGATTGAAGCCGAAGCAGAAAATCTTGCAAACTCCGGCCACAGGGAAATTGTTGTGGTAGGAATAAATCTTTGGTGTTATGGCAAGGATTTAAATGGTTCTATCGGTCTGGTCGACGCTGTTGAAGCAATATGCAGGAAAGCTAAAAACTGTAGAGTGCGATTAGGCTCTATAGAACCTGAAATGGTGACAGACGAAGATATTGAACGTTTAGCAAAGCTTGACAATTTTTGCCCGCAGTTTCATTTATCACTTCAAAGCGGTTGTGATAAAACACTTAAAGCAATGAATAGAAAATATTCCTGTGCTGAATATGAAGATCTGTGTAACAGACTGCGAAGCGCTTTTCCTGACTGCTCAATTACTACAGATATCATGGTAGGTTTCGTTGGTGAAACCGATGAGGACTTTAAAGAATCAATGGAATTTGTTAAAAAAATAGGCTTTTCACGAGTTCATATTTTCCCTTATTCCATAAGAAAAGGAACAGTAGCCGCCAAGAGAAGCGGACACTTGCCGAAACATATCAAACAGCAGCGAGCTTCACAAATGGATATCCTATGTAAGGAACTGTCTAATAAATTCCTTCAAAGCATGGTAGGAAAAACACAGGAAGTTCTTTTTGAAAAAGAAAAATCCACTGACTTTCATCAGGGGTATACTCGAAATTACACATTGGTAAAAGTGCCGAGAACATCTGATGAAATCAGTTTAAGACGAAAAATATTTAATGTCCTTATAACAGGAGTTGAAAATGACTGCTGTGTTGGAAAAATAATAGAAGAATAGTTGTGGAGGAATTGATTTGAAACAAAGAAAATGTGCATTAATCACTGGTGCAAGCTCTGGCATAGGATATGAAATTGCAAAACAGCTTAACCAAAAAGGGTTCGATCTCATTATTACAGCAAGACGTGCAGATAGACTAAATGAACTGAAAAATCAACTTAAAGGCAATGTGACTGTAATCCCGTGTGATTTGTCAGATGAAAAACAATGCATGGAACTTTATAGAAAAACATGCAGCATGAACGTGTCAGTACTTATTAATAACGCAGGCTTTGGAGCTGTAGGCTATTTTAATGAAATTCCTCTAAAAAATGAAACCGACATGATAAAAACAAATTGCATAGCGCTTCATTCCTTAACCAAAATGTTTTTAAAAGATTTTATTGAAAAAGACAGAGGCTATATTCTCAATGTTGCATCATCAGCCGGACTGATGCCCGGAGGTCCTTTAATGGCAACTTATTATGCAACTAAAGCTTTTGTTACAAGCCTTACAAGCGGAATAAGCGAAGAACTTAAGTCAATGAAAAGCCATGTATCAATATCAGCGCTTTGTCCGGGTCCCGTTAATACGGAATTTAATAAAGTAGCAAATGCAAAGTTTAATCTAAAAAGCATTACAGCTGAAAAATGCGCCGAGCTTGCCATAAAGGGAATGTTCGAAAGAAAACTGATAATAATCCCTTCACTTGATATGAAAGCAAGCAGCTTTGCAGGTAAAGCTCTTCCCAGAAGGCTTATGCTGTCCATAACTAAACATATCCAGACAAAAAAGATAAAATAAAGTGTTTTTTCGCTAATAAATGTTTCAAGAATAAAAAAATATATAAAATGCTATAGACAAAAATAAAAAATTATAGTATAATAAATTTATCTAAAGTTTTGAGGTAATTTTATGAGAGTTATAACAGGAAGTGCAAGAGGTAAAAAATTAAAGACATTAGAGTCGCTGGAAATACGACCTACCTCAGATATGGTAAAAGAGGCTATTTTTTCAATTATACAGTTTGATTTACCCGAAGCTTCTGTGCTTGATCTTTTTTCAGGCAGCGGACAATTAGGTATTGAAGCCCTTAGCCGTGGAGCTAAACATTGTGTCTTTGTGGATAAAAACCGTGCCGCATATAATGTTATTAATGAAAACATTGAAAACTGTGGATTCAAAAAGAATTCCCGTGTCTTGCTTATGGATAGCCTTGATTATTTGAAAGCAGCAAAAAAAGGATTAGATATTGCTTTGCTTGACCCTCCATATCGTATGGGACTTATAGAAAAAGCTTTGCCTTTGCTTGATGATAAGCTTAATCCGGGTGCGATAATTGTCTGCGAACACGAAAAAGAGTTAACCCTCCAAGAAAGCTATGGCAGAATGCAGCTTCATAAAAGATACAAATACGGAAAAATAGCTGTAACTGTCTATAAAATTCTTGAAGATAATGAGGAGTAATAATGAAAATTGCAGTTTGCCCGGGAAGTTTTGACCCGGTAACTTTAGGTCATCTTGATATAATAAATCGAGCTTCAAGGCTTTTTGATAAAGTAATCGTCCTTGTTTCCTTTAATCCCGGAAAATCTTCTGCAAGTTTTTCTGTTGAGGAACGAATGGAAATGATCAGAACAGTTACTAAGCACCTGAACAATGTTGAAATTGACTGTAATAACGGACTCTTGGCCGATTATCTTCAAAAAACAGGAGCTGCCGCTATTGTCAAAGGTCTAAGAGCTGTTTCTGACTTTGAATATGAATTTCAGATGGCGCTTGCAAATAAAAAACTATATGCCGAAGCTGAAACTGTATTTCTAACAACAAATAGCGAAAATATGTATCTTTCTTCAAGTGTCGTTAAGGAAATTGCCAGTCTTGGCGGAAACATAAGCGGACTTGTTCCCCCGGAAATTCTTGAAGTAATAAAAAATCGTTTATACTTATCAAAACAATAAAAAGCACAAAAGAAAGGATGTTAAATAATGAACATTGATGAAATTCTTGATTTAATGGACGGACTTCTTGATAAGTCATCTTCCGTACCTTTTTCAAACAAGAGAATGATTGATTGTGAACAAATGCGTGAGTATATTGACACTATCAGACTCAACTTCCCTACCGAATTGAAAAAGGCTAAAGATATGGCAAGAGATAAGGAGAAGATTATTGCTGAAGCAAATAAGAACGCTGAAGAAATAATCAAGAAAGCCGAAGAAAGAGCAAAGATTCTTGTTTCTGAACAGGAAATTATTAAAGAAGCTGGCGAGATTGCAAATGACCAGTTAAAGCGTGCTAAGGAGCAGGCTGACCAAATTATTGCTGACGCTGTTGCAAAGGACAGAGATATTAAATCAGCTTTGGCCTCAAATCTTAATAAAGTTTTATCTGAGGCAGAAAGGGTACTTAACAGAAATCTAAATGAAGTTACTAATATAAAAGAAGCTGTAATTAAAATAGGTTCTGCTGAATAATAAAATATTATCGTTAACTAAAAACGGAGTTATCAATTAAGATAACTCCGTTTTTTGTCTTATAAATTAAAGTCCGTTGGGATTGTTTTTAGTAAAGTTCCATCCGTCAGCTGCCATTTCATCCAGCTGATATTTAGCTTCCCAGCCTAAAAGTTCTTTTGCTTTATGTGTGTCAGCATAACAAGTAGCAATATCTCCGGCTCTTCTTGGTTTAATAACATAAGGAAGTTCCTTTCCGCATGCTTTTTCAAAAGCATGAAGAACATCCATTACACTTGAGCCTTTGCCAGTACCCAAGTTAACTGCCTCAACACCATTGTGTTCAAGTGCATAATTCAAAGCATTTAAATGACCAGTTGCCAGGTCAACAACATGAATATAATCTCTTACACCCGTTCCGTCAGGAGTGTCATAATCATTTCCGAAAACACCTAAAGCTTCAAGCTTTCCTGTTGCCACCTGTGCAATGTATGGGAAAAGATTATTTGGAATTCCATTTGGATCTTCTCCGATAAGTCCGCTCTTATGTGCACCAATCGGATTAAAGTATCTTAACAAAACAACCGACCAATTATTATCCGATACATAAACATCCTTCAAAATCTGTTCAATCATTACCTTAGTGTAACCATATGGATTAGTTGAACTGTTTGTTGGCATTGTTTCAACATATGGAACCGGATTATTTACACCATATACAGTTGCAGAAGATGAAAATACAATCTTCTTGCAGTTATATTTTCTCATAGCTTGTATAAGCATTAGCGTACCTGTTATATTATTATGATAATATTCCACAGGCTTCTGAACTGATTCACCAACAGCTTTTAAACCTGCAAAATGAATTACCGCAGATATGTCATTTTCTTTGAATACTTTTTCAACATCAGACAAATTAAGCAAATCAGCCTCATAAAATTTAAAATCTTTTCCTGTAATCTTTTTTATGCGATTTAATGCTTCAGGTTTTGAATTTGAAAAATTGTCGAGTATTACAATTTCATGTCCAGCTTCCAAAAGCTCAACACAAGTATGACTGCCTATAAAACCCGCACCGCCGGTAACTAAAATTTTAGACATATAATCCGTCCTTCCAAAAAATATATTAAACATATAATAAGAGAATAAAACCCTTAGTACTTATAATAGTATACTAC
>CAMWVM010000056.1 GCA_947177715.1 uncultured Ruminococcus sp. | reverse complement strand
GCATTATGGTGTGATTTGTGTAGTTGAATACTTTTTGTGTAATTTCAAAAGCCTCGTCAAAATCCATACCGTGATCATCTACAAGCTGTCTTATAAGCTCTGGAATAGAGATAACAGGGTGAGTGTCGTTAAGCTGAATAGTTACCATGTCTGCAAGATTATCCAAACTTCCGTAACGTTCAATGTGTTTTTTCAAAATATCGGTAAGAGAAGCGGAGGAGAAGAAGTATTCCTGTTTTAAACGCAGTATTTTTCCCTCTTCAAAATTATCGTTTGGATAAAGTACCTTTGAAATATTTTCAGCTGAATTCTTTGCCTTTACGGATTTCTCGTATTTTCCGTCATTAAATGCATTAAAATCAAAATCGTCAACAGCTTCAGCCTGCCAAAGGCGAAGATTACCAATGTTGTCAGTGCCATAACCGATTATCGGCATGTCATAAGGCACAGCTTTTACCGTTTCATCACCATAAACTACTTGAACAGCGTCCCTATCGCAGCGTTTTGACCAAGGATCGCCGAACTTCTGCCAGTCGTCAGCATATTCACGCTGAAAACCATTTTCAATGGTCTGTTTGAATAGTCCATATTTGTATCTTATGCCATAACCGTCAAGCGGTAAATCATGAGCAGCCGCAGAGTCAAGAAAACATGCCGCAAGACGGCCAAGACCGCCGTTTCCTAAAGCAGCGTCCTCAATTTCTTCTAATTCTGATATACTTCTTCCGAAGCCTTGAAGTATGTCTTCTATCTCATCTTTTATGCCAAGACACATCAAGTTGTTGTAAACGGCTCTTCCCATGAGAAATTCCATAGAAAAATAACAAGCGTGTCTTTTTGACAGATGATTTTCAGTGCTTTTATTCCATTTGTCTGCAATTTCATTCATAACAACCGCCGAAATGCTTTCGTGAAGCTGAACAGGGGTAGCTTTTTCAGCCGTTATACCAAATTTCCTGTTAAGGTCTTTGTTAAGCAGTTGAGAAAACATCGCTTTATCCATAAAATAAAATTCCTTTCAATTAAGATATTGGGAGAGAATTCTCTCAAATTTGTTTAGCGACAAGATATATATACCTTGTCGCTTTTTATGTTGTTTATGATTTTTATTTAAAAATTCAATATGTGTATGAATAAATTTTAAACTTTCATATTTTTGCGTTCATAGTTGCACGTTTGCGTGCAAAAAAACGTCAAATAGGGCCTATTAGTGAAGGGACTAAATTAATCTTTGTCAAGCAAAAGCTTGTAAAGCTCAGTATAATCTTCTCTGCGTGCCTCTGAGAAAGCAATGGCATCTCTCGGATGTTGATTAAGCTGACCTGTGAGCATATAGGGAATGTTATATCCCCAAAGTGCACCGTCTTCTTTCAGCTTATTCATGTGCTTCTCAATGAATTTGAGTACAGGATAAAGCTGATATTTAGGATTCTTGAGGAAACCAAGAAGCAGCTCCATTGCACAGTTTCCAGCGCCTCGCCCCATGCAGTCCATGGTTGCATCAAGCATATTTACACCAATGCTGAGCGCTTCAATAGTATTTGCAAAAGCAAGCTGTTGATTGTTGTGAGCATGAATACCGATTTGTTTACCGTATTTTTCTCCTATGTTTAAATATTTGTCGGCAATTCTTCTTATCTGTTCCGGATAAAGCGAACCGTAGCTGTCAACAATATAAATTCCGTTTACACTGGATTTTCCCAGCATTTCAAGAGCAATATCTACATCGGATTCCTGTGCATTGGAAATCGCCATAATGTTACAAGTGGTTTCATATCCTTTTTTGTTAGCGTCTTCAATCATTTCAATGGCTTCCGGCATGGTGTTAATGTAAGTTGCAACACGAATCATGTCAATAGGACTGTCCTTTTTCTGAATGATATCATTCTTGTAATCACAGCGTCCAACGTCAGCCATTATGGAAATTTTAAGGTCAGTGTTGTTTTCTCCTACAATAGCACGAATATCATCATCACAACAGAATTTCCACTTTCCGAACTTGCTTTCGTCAAACATATCCTTTGACGCTTTGTAGCCAAATTCCATGTAGTCTACACCTGCGGCAACATTTGTTTCATATAAATCCTTTATAAATTCATCTGAAAAACGAAAGCTATTTACAAGGCCTCCATCACGAATTGTTGCATCTAAAACCTTGATTTCGGGTCTGAATGCCATTAAATCCTTTAAATTTGCAGTTTCTTTAGTCATTTTTACTTCCTCCGTTATGTTATTTTACTTGTTAAATCTATTTCTGTCATATAAGTTAGTAAGCTGTGCTATTTTTTCTGCCAGTTCCTTGGTGAAACTGTCTTTAGAACAGCGCCATTGCCAGTTGCCGCCAAGAGTGGACGGTATATTCATTCTTGCAGTTGAATCAAGCTCAAGAAAGTCCTGCATTTGTGCAATGGCAGTGTCTGAAACGCTTGACCATGCCAAACGTATCATTCCCCAAGGAATATCCTTGTTACGCTTTACATTCAGATAGTCACGGCAGAATTTAAGTTCTTTTCTTGAAGCAGTGCTGACCCAGCCTAATATGGTGTCATTATCATGAGTTCCCGTATAGCAAACATTATTGGTGTTTTGAAAGTTATGAGGCAGATAATTGCTTTTTCCGTCGGGGTCAAATGCGAATTCAAGCACTTTCATTCCGGGAAAACCACTGGCTTTTAAAAGCTTTGCAACCTGTTTGGTGATAAACCCCAAATCTTCAGCAATTATTTTTTGTTTTCCAAGCTGTTTTTTAACTTCCTTGAAAAGCTTTATATCAGGCCCCTTTCGCCATTCTCCAACAGTTGCGTCAGGTTTGCCGTAAGGAATAGTATAATAGCTTTCAAAGCCACGGAAGTGGTCTATTCTGACTACGTCATAAATCTGCGATGCACTTTGGATTCTGTCAATCCACCATTTAAAGTTTTCATTCTCCATAACATCCCATCGGTAAAGAGGATTGCCCCAAAGCTGTCCTAATTTGGTGAATGCATCAGGAGGGCATCCGGCAACGTCAATAGGAGTTTTATTCTCATCAAGCAAAAAGTATTGAGGACAGGTCCAAACATCAACACTGTCATAAGCAACGTAAATTGGTATATCGCCGATAATCTCAATGCCGAGAGAATTTACATAGCTTTTAAGCTTTTCCCATTGCTCATAATATTTATACTGAATAAAGCACCAGTAATTTATTTCGTCTGCATATTTGTTTTTTGCTGTTTTAACTGCGTCTTCTTCAAACATTTTCAGCGGATATTCCCATTCATACCAAGGTGATCCGCCGTTTTCAGTTTTAAGAGCCATAAAAAGTGCATAGTTTACTATCCAATCTTTGTTTTTTTGAAGAAAACATTCAAATTCTTTTTCAGGACTTTTCTTAAAGTTTGTATATGCAATTCTCAGAACTTTAAATACATTTTCATATAAAACGCTGTAATCTACTGAAAGGGGATCATCACCCCAGTGAATATTTTTATAATCTGAACTTTTCAGATAACCCTGTTGTTCAAGCATTTCAAAATCTATAAAATATGGATTTCCCGCATAAACAGAAAAGCTTTGGTAGGGTGAATCACCGTAGCTTGTGGGAGAAACAGGGAGGATCTGCCAGTATTTTTGTTTTGAAGCTTTAAGAAAGTCTGCAAAATCATATGCTTCTTTTCCCATTTTACCGATGCCGTAATTGTTAGGCAATGATGAAATATGCATCAGAATGCCGCTGGCACGCATTATAATCATTCCTTTCATAAAGTTAAAATCATTTTTATTATACTATATTTTTAAATAATTAGCAATAGCGGAGGTTAATTTTTTATATGATTTTAAAAATCGGGCATAAACACTGATTTTATTTATTGAATAAAATTTTTTCAAATAATTTATTTTTATATAATTGTAAATTATGGTTATATGTATTAAAACAATAAAATCAATAAATAATAAATTTAAATACAATGTTATAGATTTTCACATTAATATATGGAGGATGCTTTATGAAAGACAAGATTTTCGGCGTGCTTCAAAGGGTAGGACGCTCGTTTATGTTACCGATAGCGCTGCTGCCGGTAGCAGGTCTGTTGCTGGGAATAGGAAGTTCATTTACAAATCCAACGACCCTTGAAACTTATCATCTTACAAATATAATAAGAGAAGGCGGAGTCCTTTATACCATTCTCGATATTATGGCTAAAACGGGAAGTGCGGTATTTGACAACCTTGCTCTACTGTTCGCCATGGGAGTAGCAATCGGAATGGCAAAAAGAGAAAAGGAAGTAGCAGCGCTTTCAGGAGCCATAGCATATCTTATCATGAACACGGCAATAAGTGCCCTTATAACTGCAAAAGGCGGTATTGAGGCAATGGCTGAAAACTCAACGACATCTGTGCTTGGAATAACAACCTTACAAATGGGTGTTTTCGGAGGTATAATTGTAGGACTGGGAGTTGCGGCGCTTCATAATCGTTTTTATAAAATAAAGCTCCCACAGGTTTTATCTTTCTTTGGCGGAACAAGATTTGTACCAATTATTTGTTCCGTTGTTTACCTTGCCGTAGGTATCCTTATGTTTTGGCTTTGGCCCATTGTACAGCTTGGAATTTCTAAGCTGGGATTGTTGGTGCTTAATTCGGGATATGCAGGAACATGGATTTACGGAATAATCGAACGTGCGCTTATTCCTTTCGGACTGCATCACGTGTTCTATATGCCGTTTTGGCAAACAGAGCTTGGCGGATCAATGATAATTGATGGTGCAACTATTCAGGGTGCACAGAATATCTTTTTTGCTGAACTTGCCTCAAAATCAACAGAGGTGTTCTCTGTATCAGCTACAAGATTTATGGCAGGAAAATTCCCATTTATGATTTTCGGACTTCCGGCTGCTGCTTATGCAATGTATAAAGCGGCACGTCCCGAAAAGAAAAAGGTTGTGGGAGGACTTCTTTTATCTGCAGCTCTTACCTCATTGCTTACGGGTATAACAGAACCTCTTGAATTTACTTTCCTGTTTGTAGCACCTGTCATGTATGCTGTTCACTGTGTTTTAGCAGGATTGTCCTACATGCTTATGCATATATTCAACGTAGGTGTAGGTATGACCTTTTCAGGCGGTGTCATAGATTTAACCTTGTTTGGTATTCTTCAGGGAAATGAAAAGACTAACTGGATTTGGATAGTTGTTGTAGGACTTTTCTATGCCGTAATTTATTATTTTATTTTCTATTTTATGATTACAAAGCTTAACCTTAAAACCCCAGGACGTGAAGCTGATAACGAGGAAACTAAGCTATATACTCGTCAGGATGTAAATGCCAGAAAGGGCAGTGGCTCAGCTCTTGATAGTTCTTTTGACAGGGTGAGTGCACTGATTCTCAGGGGACTTGGCGGAAAAGAGAATATATCAGACGTGGATTGCTGTGCCACAAGACTTAGAATTACTGTAGAGAATTCAGATATGGTTAATGACAGTATGCTCAAAGAAAGCGGAGCGTCGGGAGTTATCCATAAAGGAAATGGAATACAGGTCATTTACGGTCCACAGGTTTCTGTAGTAAAATCAAATTTTGAAGATTTTTTAGAAAGCGACGATTCCGATATGACAGATGAACTTTTAGGAGAAATGCTTGAATCAGCAGATAAATTTGAAAATACAGAAAAAAAGCATGGTAAAAAGACGACATTATACACTCATTTAAGCGGGGAAATAGTACCTCTTGAAGATATAGAAGATGAGGCATTTTCGCAGAAGGTTTTAGGTGACGGAATCGCAGTTGAACCAACAGCGGGCAAGCTTTATTCGCCTTGTGATGGAAAGGTGGATATGGTTTTTGATACAAAACATGCAATAAATCTTATATCTGATGATGGATGCGAAATTTTGCTTCATATCGGAATTGATACTGTAAAACTGTTGGGCAAACACTTTAAATCTCATGTGACTGACGGGCAGCGTATCAGAAAAGGTGATTTGCTTATCACATTTAATATCAGTGAAATACGCAGGGCAGGTTTTAAAACTACCACGCCTATGATAGTTTGCAACAGTGACGAATATGAGAAGTTTAATACGCTTTTATCAGGCAAAGTATCTGCCGGTGACGCTGTTTTGGAGATTGAGTAATATTTTATAGTTTCTGTATGATAAGCCACTAACGGAAAGGAAGATAAAAATGAAATCATTCACTTATACAATTACTGATCAGGTAGGAATTCATGCAAGACCAGCTGGACTTCTTGTTAAAAAGGCAAAGGAATTTGACAGTACAATCACTATCGAAAAGGATGGAAAGTCGGTTAATGCTTCAAAACTGATGGCTTTAATGGGACTTGGAGTAAAATGCGGAGAAACTGTTACTGTTACAGCAGAGGGAAGCGATGAAGAAAAAGCTGCTGCTGATTTAGAGGAGTTTTTCAGATCCAATCTGTAATATGCTGCGGAGTGATAAAATGAGAAAGTATAAAGGGAAGGGCGTTTACGGCGCTTATGCATTAGGGAAGATATCCATCTTCAAACGGCAGGACATTTCCGTAAAACGGTTTCATGTAGAAGATACCTCATCAGAAAAAGCAAGAATAAAATCGGCTAAGGAGAAATCTGCTTTACAGATAAAAAGTATTCATGAAAAGGCTTTAAAAGAAGTAGGAGAAACCAACGCTCAGATTTTTGAAATTCACATGATGATGCTTGAAGACGAGGATTATAATGAATCTATTGAAAATATAATTGACACTCAGCATGTGAATGCGGAATATGCTGTGGCGGTCACAGCTGATAATTTTTCAGAGATGTTTTCTTCAATGGACGATGCATATATGCAGGCGAGAGCGGCAGATGTAAAAGATATTTCAAATCGTATTATCAGCAATTTATCGGGAGAAACATCTGAGAAAATCAGTTCTGATGATAAAATGATTATTTGCTCTGACGACCTTGTTCCCAGTGAAACAGTATCTCTTGACAAGGCGAAAGTGTTGGCTTTTATAACGGCAAATGGTTCATCAAATTCTCACACTGCTATTCTTGCGAGAAATATGAACATTCCGGCTGTCATAGGTGTGGGAAGCAGGTTTTTATCCGAAATAGAAGAGGGTATGGAAGCGATAGTAGACGGATTTACAGGTGAGATATATGTAAATCCTGATGAAAAAACAAAAGCGGATATGCTTGAAAAAAAGCGTGCAGATGAAGAAAAGAAAAAGCTTTTGCAAAGTTTAAAGGGTAAAGATAATGTAACTTTAGACGGCAGAAGGGTTAACATCTATGCCAATATCGGAAGTGTAAATAATATTGGGGCTGTTCTTGTTAATGATGCCGGAGGAATAGGGCTTTTCAGAAGTGAATTTCTATATCTTGAAAACAATGATTTCCCCTCAGAAGAACAGCAGTTTAATGCATATAAAAGAGTGCTGGAAAGCATGGCAGGGAAGAAGGTTATTATTAGAACACTTGACATTGGAGCAGACAAACAGGCGGAATATTTTAACCTGAAAAAAGAAGATAATCCTGCGTTAGGATATCGTGCAATCAGAATTTGTCTTACAAAACCTGAAATCTTTCGTGTTCAGTTAAGAGCACTTTTTCGTGCTTCAATTTACGGAAGTTTGGGAATAATGTTTCCCATGATAACAAGCGTTGGTGAAGTAGAAAAAATTCTTGATATTTGCGAAGAGGTTAAAGCCGAACTGAAATCAGATGGTATAGAATTCAGTGATAATATTGAGCTGGGGATAATGATTGAAACTCCTGCGGCGGCTATTATCAGTGACAGGCTTGCGCCGATGGTTGATTTTTTCAGCGTTGGCACAAATGATTTAATACAATATACACTTGCCTGTGATAGGCAGAATCCCGACATTGAGGAGTTTTGCGACACGCATCATGAAGCGGTTTTACGGCTTATAGAGATGTCTGCTGAAAACGCACACAAGCATAACATTTGGATTGGCATATGCGGTGAGTTGGCGGCAGACACTTCACTTACAGAAGTCTTTTTGCGAATGGGAATAGATGAGCTTTCTGTTTCACCTCCCTATATTCTTGCATTAAGGGATAAGGTCAGAAGTTTGGATTTATCAAAAGGGAGTAATTAAAAAAGGCAATCTTACTTTTTGGTAAGATTGCCTTTAAAGCTATAACTTAGGCAAG
>CAMWVM010000055.1 GCA_947177715.1 uncultured Ruminococcus sp. | reverse complement strand
GTATTATAAGCTTGCCACAGGAGGACTGGTTGTTGTTATTACAGGACTTTTGCTTTTTGCTTTCCTGAAAACACAAGCAGGCATGTCGTTAAGAGCAACAGGCGACAATGAGTATATGGTTAGAGCCTCATCAATTAATTCTGACAGGATGAAAATTTTAGGATTTGCTATTGCTAATGCTCTCGTATCGCTAAGCGGTGCAATGTATGCACAATATTCATCAGCAGGGGATACTAACAGTGGTACAGGTATGTTGGTTGTTGGTCTTGCATCAATTATTATTGGAGAGATTTTCTTTACACGTCATACTATATTGAACGGGATTCTTGCCGCAGTGTTCGGTGCTATAGCATATAGGTTTGTTCTTGCATTTGCAATGAACTTAGGTATGGACAGCAACTATACCAAACTTTTCTCTGCAATAATTGTTGTTTTGGCAATTTCAATTCCTGCAATAAAGAATTATTCAGTGATGTTTTATAAAAGATTGTTAAAAAAGAATAAGGGAGGTGCAGTAAATGCTTAAACTTGAGAATGTGTCTATAACCTTTAACGCAAATACTGTGAACGAACGAAAAGCGCTTCAGAATATTAATCTCAACATTAAAGATGGTGACTTTATTACAGTAATTGGTTCAAACGGTGCTGGCAAATCAACTTTGATGAATGCAATAAGCGGTACATATAGAATTGATCAGGGCAGAATTTTTCTTGATGATAAGAATATAACAAATCTTAAAGAGCATCAGAGAGCCAAGAAAATAGGAAGACTTTTTCAGGATCCGCTGAGGGGCACTGCTCCCAATATGACAATAGAGGAGAATCTGGGATTGGCGTATAGCCGAGGAAAAAGACGCAGCCTTTTTCCGGGGATAAGAAAAAAGGATGTTGGCTATTTCAAGAAGGAATTGGCTGCACTTGATTTAGGACTTGAGGATAGAATGAAAACTCCTGTTGGATTGCTTTCTGGCGGTCAGCGTCAGGCATTGACGCTTCTTATGGCAACAATAGTAACTCCGAAGCTTCTTTTGCTTGATGAGCATACAGCAGCACTTGATCCTAAGACCGCAGAAAAAGTTATGGAGCTTACAGATAAGATAGTGAAAAATGACAATATAACTACTCTTATGATTACACATAATATCCCCAATGCATTGAAATACGGCAATAAAACGCTTGTTATGAGTCAGGGGAAAGTGATTCTTGTTCTTGAGGGTGAAGAACGCAAAAATATGACGGTTGATAAATTAATGAAGCTATATTCGGATAATGCAGATGATGTAATGTCAGATAAGATGCTGCTTTAATTTTAATTTGACAATATGTAATTGTTAATGCAAGCAAGACATAAAAGGAGGTTTTAATGGTTAAAGCCAGACGAACATTAATTATTTTTTCAGCTTTTATATTGATATTTGCTTTTTCTTTTATTGTTTCAGCAGAAAATGATTTAGCGGATAGTTATTGTAATGATGAGATTGTTGAATTTGATTGTGAAAACGATCCATTATATATAAAGTATCTGAATCAGCCAATGACAATGGCTTCAATTTCGGGTGCATCAAATCTTACACATAATAAAACATTTTCAAATTATGATAAAGTTTATGGCGTTGATGTTTCATATTTTCAGAATACTGTCAACTGGAAGAAAGTCAAGGCAGCCGGCATTGATTTTGCTATAATCCGTGTAGGATATCGTGGTTATGGAGATGGCACATTAATGGTAGATTCTAAATTTAAAGAGAATTTAGTGAATGCAAAAGCTGCTGGAGTTGATGTTGGCGTTTATTTTTTTACTCAGGCTATAAATATCACAGAAGCGAAACAGGAAGCTAATTATGTTTTAAAACAAATAAAAGGATATAGTCTTGAAATGCCGGTTTATATCGATATGGAAGAGATAAGCTATGATGTTGGAAGATTTGATAAAGCTAATCTTTCTTATTCGACGAAAACAAATATATGCAAGGCTTTTTGTGAAACAATAGAAAATGCCGGATACAGAGCAGGAGTTTATGCAAGCAATAATTGTTTTACATATCATTTTGACGGCTCAGAACTTGCAAAATCTTATGATATTTGGGTAGCACATTATAATAACTATACTAACTACAGCGGCGAATATCAAATGTGGCAGTATACAGGTACCGGAAGAGTAAATGGAATCACAACTACGGTTGATATGAATGTGCTCTATATGAAAAAAGGACCAGATAAGATTAATAATCTGAAGGCAAATGGATATGGTAAAAAAACGACTTTAAGCTGGGATAAAAGTTTTGGTGCTCATGGATATGCAATATATGCTAAAGATTTAAAATCCGGTAAAATAAGTGAAGTCGCTAAAACTTCTTCTACATCTAAAACTGTGGATATTCCATACGAAAAATCTAGATTTTATATCAAGGCATATTATAATATAGGAACTAAATATGCATATTCGCCTTATTCAACTGGTGTATCTGCTTTCAAAAACTATTTGCCGGAGGTTACTGGTTTCAGTTGTGTAAAAACAACATGTGATATGGTATCGCTATCGTGGGAAAAAATGAATGGTTGCGACGGGTATATAGTTTATAAATACGATAATTCTCAGAAAAAATACATCAGAATTGTTAAAACAGAAGAGAATATTAATAATTATAAGGTAACTGGTTTGTCACCTAAAACAACCTATAAGTTTGCAGTTAAAGCATATAAAACTGTTAACGAAAAAGAAATAGCAAGCGGCAGTTATCCTTCAATTTCTGTAATAACAAATCTGAAAGCAGTCACAGGATTTAAAGTTTCTTCAACAACTACAAATGCTGTTACTTTATCTTGGGGAAAATATGCAAATGCACAAGGTTATATTATCTATAAATACGATAATTCTGATAAAAAGTGGGTTCGTGTAGTCAAAACTACAAAAAATGAGAATTCATATACAGTAAAAAATCTAAATAGCGGTGTAACTTATAAATTTGCCATTAAAGCCTATATAACTTCAAATGGCAAAGAAATCGCAAGTTCAAGTTATCCTACTATTTCAGCTTTGACACGTTTTGATAAAGTTGGCGGAATAAATTCAAATTCATCGTCAAAAAGTATAAAACTATCATGGAATAGAACTTATGGGGCAAATGGTTATATCGTCTATCAATATAAGAGTGGGAAATGGGTTAGAATAGCACAAACATCTAACAGCACATACACGATAAAGAATCTTTCTCCGGGAAGTACATATTGGTTCACCGTAAAAGCATATAAAATATTTGATAACAAAGAAGTTTCAAGTATGAGCTTTAACACCTATAAAACATCTACAGATCCTGAAACTGTAAACTTTAATGTAACTACAGGCAAAGGTAAGGCAACACTTAAGTGGAATAAGGTTAAGGGAGCTACAGGCTATATTGCTTATTATAAAACATCGGCTAATGGATCATGGAAAAGACTTACCGTAACCACAGGAACATCATATACAAAAACAGGCTTGACAAGTGGAAAAACTTATTATTTCACTGTTAAAGCATATAGAAATTATAACGGTAATACATATAATGGTTCGTATCAAACCATATCTGTAAAAATTAAATAGTATACAAATAATGAAATTAAAAGCTTTTAAACAACGAAAATACATTGTTTAAAAGCTTTTTGCGTACATATTATCAACAAAAAATCCCGTTATCATAAATTGATAACGGGATTTAATTCAGGTGTAAATCACCTATTGGTGCCGGTGACCGGGGTCGAACCGGTACGGTATCACTACCACAGGATTTTGAGTCCAGCACGTCTGCCAATTCCATCACACCGGCAAGGTATGTTTAGCATTAATGCTCATATATTATAACATATAAAGTGCAGCTTGTCAAGCACAATTCATCAAAAAAATATTATTATAAGAAAAATATATTTTAAAGTGTGTATTTAATAGAAAATAGCGATATAAATTGACTTTTGGAATTAAAAGTAGTATAATTATATAAATATTTTAGGAGGTAATTTTATGAACTCACTAATTAAATTGCTAAAAACTAATGCTCGGCTTACTAACGCTGAACTTGCTGTTATGTTAGGTAAAACTGAACAGGAAGTGGCGGAAGATATAAAGAAACTGGAATGTGACGGAGTAATCAAGGGATATTCTGCTATTATAGATGAAAGTGCAATCGACACTAATTCTGTGTATGCTTTTATTGAATTGAAAGTTACTCCTCAGTCACAAAGTGGATTTGACGAGATTGCTAACGAGATTTCTCAGTATGAACAGGTGGAGTCAGTAAAGCTCATGTCTGGTGCATATGATATTTCTGTTGCTGTAACTGGTGGTAACATTCGTGATGTATCTCAGTTCGTTTCTCAGAAGCTTGCAGCTATTGATGCAGTTCAGTCTACTGCCACACATTTTGTACTTAAGAGTTATAAGGATAACGGGATTATTATTAACGGTGACGAAACCGATGAAAGAGGTATGATTTCTCCATGATAGATTATGATAAAGTATTATCCAAAACTGCTGTGGAAATGAAACCCTCTGGAATTCGTAAGTTTTTCGATATTGCTCAGACTATTGAGGGAGTAATTTCTCTTGGCGTT
Organism: uncultured Ruminococcus sp.; assembly: GCA_947177715.1. Taxonomy (GTDB): domain Bacteria; phylum Bacillota; class Clostridia; order Oscillospirales; family Ruminococcaceae; genus FB2012. The sequence goes on along the minus strand of CAMWVM010000055.1, from coordinate 3,682 downwards.
GGAGAACCGGATTTTAAAACTCCTTGGAAAATAAGACAGGCTGCGATAGATTCCCTTGAAAAAGGGAAAACGGTATATACAGCTAATGCCGGACTTATTGAATTGAGAAAAGAGATTTCAAAATATTTTGAGAGAACAATAAATATCAAATATGCCCCTGAAGAAGAAATTGTTGTAACTGTAGGCGGTTCAGAGGCAATTGATATTTCTATAAGAACAATAGTTGAACCCGGAGATGAAGTTTTAATCGTAGAACCTTGTTTTGTTTGTTATTCACCGATTGTTTCTCTTTCAGGAGGTGTTCCTGTAGTTATTGAAACAAAAGCTGAAAATGAATTTAGACTTATGCCAGAAGAACTCAAGGCTAAAATTACTGATAAAACAAAGCTGTTGATTTTACCTTATCCGAATAACCCCACAGGCGCTATCATGGAGCGTGAAAACCTTGAAGCTATTGCAGAAGTTTTAAGGGATACCAATATAATGGTTATTTCTGATGAAATATATTCTGAGCTTACATATTCAGGTGAACATTGTTCTATTGCCGAAATAGACGGAATGAAAGAGAGAACAATAGTTATAAATGGTTTCTCTAAAAGCTTTGCAATGACCGGATGGAGATTGGGCTTTATGGCAGGTCCTAAAGATGTCATCAAACATTGTCTGAAGCTTCATCAGTACGCAATAATGTCATCTCCTACTACAAGTCAGTATGCAGCAGTAGTTGCTTTGCAATCTTGTGAAAAAGACATTGAAAAAATGAGAAATGAATATAATATGCGCCGCAGATATATTGTTGACGCATTCAACAAGTTGGGATTGGACTGTTTTGCTCCACAAGGTGCTTTTTATGTATTTCCTTGCATTAAATCGACGGGAATGACAAGTGATGATTTTTGCGAGAAGTTGATATTTTCCAAGAAAGTTGCTGTGGTTCCAGGTACCGCTTTCGGAAAATCGGGCGAGGGATTTGTAAGAGTTTCGTATGCTTATTCAATTAATCACTTGCAGGAAGCTGTTAAACGAATCGCTGAATTTCTTGAAGAAATCAAATAATGAAAATAGAAGGGTTTTATCAAAATGTCTGAAACTATAAAAATAAAGTCATATGCAAAATTAAATCTTTTTCTTGAGATTACCGGTAAACGTGAGGACGGCTATCATCTTTTAAAATCTGTGATGCAGTCGGTTTCTCTTTTTGATATACTTGAGTTTTCTTCTTCTGAGGGCGATGGAATAGAGATAGTTTCAGATATTAAGGATATTCCTCTTAATGAAAAAAACCTTATATGGAAAAGCATTGAGGCTTTTTATGCAAACGTAAAGGATATTGACAGAAAGAAAATAACTGTGAAACTGACAAAAAATATCCCTGCAATGGCTGGAATGGCTGGAGGTAGTTCAAATGCCGCAGCCGCGCTGATGGCAATGAATGAAATATACTACAGACCATTTTCAATTTATGATCTTTGTCAGATTGGCGCTAAAATCGGTGCTGATGTTCCTTTTTGTATAATGGGAGGAACTGTCCTCTGTGAAGGCATTGGTGACAAAATGAGCAGGCTTCCGTCGCTGGATAATTGCTGTTTTGTAGTTGTAAAACCCGATGTGAGCATATCAACACCAGAGGCTTATAATAAATTTGATAATATGCAAATTGATATAAAGCCTGATTATTCAGGTTTTATTGATGGCTTGAAAAACGGTGATCTAAATTTAATGTCCCAATCAATGTATAATTCATTGGAATATGCTTGTGCACTTGAAGAAATTGAAGTGATTAAGGACAAGCTGTTGAAAAACGGTGCTGTCAATGCTATGATGACAGGAAGCGGTTCGGCTGTTTTTGGGGTGTTTGATGATAAATGTATTGCCCAAAACGCAGTTAAGGAATTTGATGATTATTCATTTAAGGGTGTATTCACACCTGAGAATCAAGGCATTGAAATTATAAATAACAAATATGAAATTGGATAAAAAACTACTTGAATGCTGTCGTATTTGCCCAAGAGAATGCGGCATAAACCGATATGAAACTAAAGGCTTCTGCATGGAAGGCGCAGATATTAGGATTGCCCGTGCAGAGCTTCATTTTTGGGAAGAACCTTGCATCAGCGGAGAAAATGGTTCGGGAACAGTATTTTTTTCAGGATGTCCATTGAAATGCTGCTATTGCCAGAATTATGAGATTTCAGCAAATAATAAGGGCTTTGTTATTTCACCAAAACAGCTTGCTGATACTTTTATTATGCTTCAGGATAGAGGAGCACATAATATTAATTTAGTTAATCCTACCCATTTTGCTGTTCAAATTAAAGAAGCATTTGATTTTTGCAAAGATAAACTTAAGATCCCAATCGTTTATAACTGCGGAGGATATGAAAAGACAGAAATTATTGACTCAGTTGCTGAATTTGCAGATATTTTTCTGCCTGATTTAAAATATTTTGACGGCAATATTTCGCAGAGGTACTCAAAAGCAGAGGATTATTTTGATTTTTGCTCTAAGTCAATAAAGGAAATGGTCAAAGTCAGCGGAAAGCCTGCTTTTGATGAAAATGGTATACTAATAAGCGGAGTTGTGGTAAGACATTTGGTTTTGCCTAATCACCGTCATGATTCAATAAAATTAATGAATTGGTTAGGTCAAAATTTCGCTAAAGATGAAATCCTTGTTAGTGTAATGTGCCAATATACACCTGTGTTTAAAGCAGAAAATTACAAGGAAATAAATCGTAAAACATCTACTTTTGAATATAACTCAGTATGTGATGTTTTGCAGCAATATGGATTTAATGGTTATTTTCAGCAAAAATCATCTGCACAAACAGACTTTATTCCGAAATTTTACGACAAGCTTTATTATAAATTGCTATAATTTTGTAAAATATAGATAAGCTATATACAAACATTTCTTGTTGACTTTTGAACGTATAATGGTATAATAACAACAGATTGCCTAACGCAGTCTGTTGTTTTATTTTAATTGAAAGAGGTATTTAAATGTCCAGAGCTTTTGGTTCAAGATATAATATAGAGTCTTCAAAAGAAGCGAAAGAATATTTTGATTTTGTAAAAGATTTACTTGACAGCAATGTGGTAAATGAAATGCGGAAATTTCGTCACCATTATAGCACAACTTGTTTTCAGCATTGTCTGAATGTGTCATATTATAATTATTTAGTGTGCAGAAAATTGGGGCTGAATTCAAAAGAAGCTGCGAGAGCAGGATTGCTTCATGATTTGTTTCTGTACGATTGGCGAGAGGTTGAAAAGAAAAGCGGTGATAAGCCGCACGGAATGCGGCATCCGAGTATAGCGTTAAATAATGCAAAACAGCATTTTAATATTGCAAAACGTGAAGAAGATATGATAGTAAAGCATATGTGGCCGCTTACAATGAAATTGCCAAGATATGCAGAATCTTATGTCATCGTAATGATTGACAAATATATTGCAACCTTGGAATTGGGTACTCATGTTTCAAGGGTATTGAAAAATAAATGTCGGAATATAACCCAAAAATCAAAAATTATTTTTTCATAGAGGATCCCTTGCTTTTGCAAGGGACTTTTTTATTTTTATTCTGAAAAACCCTTGACAAATGTATGCCAATGTTTTATACTAAAAATCAGTTGATTTTAAAGTCAATATTAATAAGATTTCAGAAAGGGGGCGGGTT
>CAMWVM010000054.1 GCA_947177715.1 uncultured Ruminococcus sp. | reverse complement strand
GGACTTGAACCTGCACGGGGGTGCCACCAGAACCTAAATCTGGCGCGTCTGCCAATTCCGCCACACCCGCAGAAATTAATATAAAAGTGAAATTTACTAATATAGTATAACACAACTAAATTAGTTTGTCAAGACTTTAATTATTTTTAAACTAAATTTCAGTTTCATCAATTATTAAGTTTTTATTGAAAACCAATTTGTGTGCTGTTATTTCCTCAATTCTTGGTTGTTGACACATATAATGCAACGGCTTGTCATAGAATTAAATTAAGCACATTAAGACAAAGCTATGACAACGGAGGTATAGATTTGAAGAGGCAAGGCTTTTTAAAAGGGTCGGCTATTCTTTTAGGAATGGTAGTTATAACAAAGGCTTTAGGACTTATATTTAAAATCCCTCTGACGCACATACTGGGCGGAACCGGAATGGGATATTTTTCTTCAGCATTTGCGGTTTTTACACCCATATTCGCCATTGTTGTTTCAGGAATTCCCTCTACTATTGCACGAATGACAGCAGAAAACTATGCATTTGAGCGATTTCGCAATGTACGTAAAATAAAACGATGCGCAATGGTTTTATTCAGCATATTGGGACTATTGGCGGCAGGGATTGTCATCATTCTTTCCCGATTTCTTTCAATGAATATTATCAGGGAACCCAACGCTATATGGGCATTGCTTGGAATTGTACCATCTATTCCTGCTGCAACTATCTTGTCTGTTGAACGGGGATATTATGAAGGTTTGAAAAACATGCTTCCTACGGCAATTTCCGAAATAATTGAAACAATATTCAAATTGATTTTCGGACTTGGTTTTGCATTCTTAGTATTAAACTATGCAAAAGAACAATATTATTCCACTGGCGGCTGTTTCGGAGAATACTGCTCAACGCTTGACGAAGCTATTTATACTGCACTTCCCTTTATAACTGGTGCTTCTGTACTCGGTGTTTCTTTTTCCACCTGCATGGCAAGCATTTACATAATAATATCAGGAAAAATTCACGGCGACGGAATAAGCGAAGATATGATAAAACGTGACAAATCCACGGATAAATCATCTGCGCTTTGGGGGGCGCTTATAAAAAATGCTTTTCCCATCGCAATGGCTTCGGTAATTACCACGCTTACGAATACATTGGACCTTATTTCAATAAACAGCTGTATAAAACGTGCAATGGCTTCAGATGGGAGCTTATTTTCATCTTTTATTGATGAAAATCTGACCAGAGAAATGATTCCTAACTTTGTTTATGGCTCATACTCTGGTTTGGCAATGATGGTATTTGGACTTATTCCAACTCTTACAGCAATGTTTGGCAAAAGCATTCTGCCGCCCTTATCCGAAGCTTGGGCAAAGAAAGATAAGGCTTCAATCAAAAAGAATTTAAACGAAATGCTTTTGATTACATCAATTATAGCTTTTCCATCAGGAATCGGAATATCTACACTTTCCAAAGAGATACTTGAATTCCTTTTCGGAGGCAGAACTGCGGAAATCTCTATATCGGCATTACCTCTTTGCATTTTAGGCTTAGGCGTAATTTTTCAATCCATATCCATTCCATGCTTCAGCGCACTTCAGACTATCGAAAAATCACATCTTCCAATTATAATAAGCTTAATCGGAGGTGCTGTTAAGCTCGTTGGGAATTTAATACTTATACCCATACCGCAAATAAATATTATGGGTGCAGCAATATCTACAGTTATTTCACAAGGCATTATTTGTTTATGGTCTATTGGTGCTATGCTGTCTGCTGCCAAGATTAAAATAAACTTCAAGGATGCTTTTATAAAACCATTATTTGCATCAGTGCTTTGCGGAATAACAGCCAGATTCAGCTTTGATATAGCAATAAAGTACCTTTTTAATATAGTTAATTTTAGAATTTTAGTAGGATTTTCAATATTATTTGCCGTCATTATGTACTTTTTTTCATTATATTTATTGTGCGTTTTGCCGAAAAATCAAATAAAGGCCCTATTTTTCAAAAAAAATCAAAAAAGCTATTGAAATTTTTCAATAATTGGGGTATGATTATAAGGTATCCTTTTAATGTGCTGAAAGGAAGCTTATTATGGAAAAGAAAATAGCAGAATTACTTTCAAAGGAAAAATATAATATTTATGACCTTGCCGAGATTGTAAAGGTGCTTCGAAGCGAAAATGGATGTCCTTGGGACAAAGTTCAGACACATCAATCTATTCGCAATGACTTTCTTGAAGAGGTTTATGAAGTCATTGAAGCTATCGACTGCGACAGCGGTGAAATGCTTAAAGAAGAATTGGGCGATGTTTTGCTTCAGGTTGTTTTCCATGCTGAAATTGAAACCGAAAAAGGCACGTTTGATTTGGACGAGATTGCAAATGATATTTGCAAAAAACTTATTGTTCGTCACCCTCACGTTTTTGGCGATGTAACTGCTGAAAATGTGGACACTGTACTTAAAAACTGGGATTTTATAAAAAAAGAAACCAAAGGACAGAAAAGCTATACTGACACATTAAAGAGCGTTCCTAAGGTGTTCCCCTCACTTATGAGGGCGCAAAAGCTGGGAAAGCGTGCTTCAAGAGCTGGTATGGATTTTGAAGGCATTGACGATTGTTTTGAGAGTCTTAAATCAGAAGTGACAGAAATTGAGGAAGCTTTAGCTGTTGGTAACCATGAAGCAGCAGCTGAAGAATTGGGCGATTTGTTATTCTCGTGTGCTAATATGTCAAGAAAGCTTAATATGGACGCAGAAGAGCTTTTAGACAAGGCAAACGAAAAGTTTCTTAGAAGATTTGAAGCGGTTGAAAACTTAGTAAAGCAAGATGGTTTAGACATGGCGTCTTTAGACCTGAAAACACTTGACAGCTACTGGGAAAAGGAAAAAATTTGCGAAAATGAATCAGAGGATGATTCAAATTAATATTTTTGGAGGTATAAACAATGAAAAAAGCTGAACTCGTTAATTTGATTGCAGAAAAAGGAGATTATTCAAAGAAGGACGCTGAAAAGGCTCTTTCAACAGTAATTGACTCAATCACAGAAACACTTACAAAGGGTGATAAGATCGCTCTTGTTGGTTTCGGTACATTTGAAGTTCGTGACAGAGCTGCTAAGGTTGCTATCAATCCTTTGACAAAAGAGAAAATCAATGTTCCTGCTAAGAAAGTTCCTGCTTTCAAAGCTGGTAAAGCTCTTAAAGACGCTGTTGCTAAGTAATTTCAAGATTTTCAGAACCCGACCGACATAATTTCGGTTGGGTTCTTTTTCAATGAAGGGAGATAAAAATGAGACTGGACAAATATTTAAAGGTTACTCGTCTGATAAAACGCAGAACTGTTGCCAACGAAGCATGCGACGCAGGAAAGATTGTAGTAAATGACAAAGTTGCAAGAGCTTCTTACGATGTGAAAATTGGTGATGTTATCACTATAAACATGGGACAGCGTCCGCTCAAGGTAAAGGTTTTAAACGTTTCAGAATATGCTACTAAAGAAAACGCTGCAGAAAATTATACTATTATTGAAGATTGATGTACAAAAAAGGCGGTTCTCTTTATGAGAACCGCCTTATTTTTTACAATTTATTATGCTGCTGACTCGCTGTCAAGGTCTTCATTTATTTCCATGTCATAATAATCATCGTCTTCATAGTAATAATCGTCTGTACCACTTTGTGTAAATGCATTAAAAATTTCCTCACCAAGAACAGATTTTAAATTATCGGAAAACTTTAATATATCGCATGATGACATATATCTTTGCACATCATCTTCTTTTGTTATATTATACATCATTCCTTCCGGAATTGTAATATCAGAAGCGTCGGTCTCTTCCATTGTCATAGAAATAGTTACATAGTCTTTTTCAAACACACTAATTGCACAAGAAATATCCATTTTATCTTTTGTACTGTTTGACTTAAGAACTATTGTCATGTCTATTTGTTCTGCACCTTCACCCTCAACAGTCATATCATATGTAATTGTCCCGGAAAATACATCATCTTTTACAACTACATCAGTCAATGTGATTTTCATTGCAGTTGTAACATCTTCGGTATCCTTTACATCAATGATCAAATTGAATTCGCCGTTGGCTTTATCGTTTTCCTCAACTGCGGAGCCTTTAATGGTCATTTCCATTTCATCAGTTTTAATTGTATAATCCATTGCCATGACGTCATCATCATTAATAGAAATAATATTAATAACTACATCTTCGTCTTTTGAGCTCCAGCCTCTATATTCCCCATCTTTGTTATAATAAACGTTTATTACAACTGATTCCTCTGCTACATCACCGGTAATATCTTCGGTGAAAGACTTCAAAGCAGAGTCAAGAGCAGAATTATAATCTTCTTGTGTAGCACCCATTGAGATTGCAATGTCCTTGATAAATGTGTCAGTTTTTGCCTTATCAACAACTGCAGCTGCGATTGTTTTCACATCATTGCCGTTGATTTCATATGATTTTGTAGTATACTCATACTTATGTCCGTCGATTTCGCCGGAAATCTTATCGCCCTCTTTTGGCTCAGGAATTTTCTCCTTTATGAGGTCAACATAGCTCTTCATATTGTCTTCAAGTTTATTAAAATCAATATTCTTAAGACCTTTTAACACATTCTCACTTAAAGCAATTTCTGAATTCTCCATACTGTTTTCATTAATTGCAAGACTATTCTCTTGAGCTTCTATAAGCTTAACAAGGTCGTCTTTTGATCCTGTTAAATAAGCATCGCTAAGTTCAGGCACCTTCAAAAACATAGTTTCACTTGAATGGTCAAACACTGTATTAAAAGAAACCAAAGTTTTTGAATCATAGTTAAATGACACATCGGCAGAAGTTTTCTTGCCTTTTTGTTTTGTATTTGTTGTAATATCAACAGGTTTCAATTCAACACCAGCCAAATCGCTGATCGCACTTCCGAATTCAATATTAGCATTTGCATTATATGCAAACTCAAGTTCTCCCCTCATTGCTTTTTCTGCCTGTTCCAAGGTATTAGAAATACTATGAGTGATATCCTTCACGCTTTTCTCGGATGTTTTATTTTTTTCTTCCTTATCTCCACAGCCTGATGTTACGACTGACAATGCCATAACCCCAGCAAGCAAAGCTGCAATATAAGATTTTTTCATATATTACTCCCCCTTATTTCAACACTTTATTGTACTAACAATATACCACATTTTCGACAAACAGTCAATAGTTAAAACAACCAATAAATAGATAAAAAATATTAAGGGAACAAGCAAATGTTCCCTTAATATATTAAATATTATTTCTTTTTAGAAGCTATAACAGCAATACCAGCCAAGAGAACTGCCGCAAACGAAACACCGGCAACTGCGCCTGTATTAGGGCTTTTATCAGTATTTGAATCAGTTTTGCTGTCATTTGATTCGGAAGAAGGCTTGGTTGATGTTATATTTCCGGAATCGGAGTTATCAGGTTTCACGGTTGAATCAGGCTCCGAATTTGAATCAGGCTCTGGGTTGGTTGGTATTTCGCCAAACAGTTCATTAAACAGCTCTTCACCCAACACATTCTTCAAATTCATCATAAATCCATCAAGGTCACAAGAAGCGGCAAATTCGGCTATATCCGAAAGGCTGCCCATAGAATAAACTTTTTCTGTTGGAATTTGTATATCAGTTGGAACTGTTTTTTCGCCTGTCAAAGTCATAGCCAATATTTCATTTCCATTTTCAAATGTTACCAAAGTAATATTCAGCTTATCAGCTGTACTATTTGAAGTTATAATTTTTTCTGTAATTTCTGCATCTTCATCCTCGTAAAGCTTGCTCTCATTACGAATTTTAATTACACCGGATAATACTCCGTTTTCAAATGTAATGTTATTAAACTCCGTTAATTGTGATTCATATGTTCCGTCGCTGTATAATGTAGCATTTTCCAATGAACCGCTAAATACATTTCCATCAGTTGTTATCCATCCCTTAGATGTGTCGGTGACGGTCATATCCTCATAAAATTCTTCAACACTTGTGGTATCAACACCTATGAAATTTCCGTCTTCTACAATAATTGCTTTATAATCATCATCTAATGCTATACCGGCAATGTTTTCACCGTTCATATAGAGAGTAACAATCATTTTTTCTTTAAGCTCAGACGGACGCATATCATTTACTTCAGCAACAACTTCGTCAATTAATGACAAATATTCTGCCTCGCTAATACCAAGCTGTTCAGCCAGTCCTTTCAAGATATCATCACTTTTAGCTTTTTCAGAAACAGCATTTACGATATCCTGTATATCCTGACCTGTAATTTTATAAACTCGAGATGAAAAGTTATACTTATGACCGTTTATTTCACCTTCAAGGTTATCGCCGTCTTCTACTGGGATTTTAGATTCAATTATATCAAGATAGCTTTCAATATCCTGCTCCAAAGCATCCAAGTCGATATTTTCAAGTATACTGAGTATATTTTCAAAATCTAAATCGATATCTTCCTCATAGTCACTGCTGTCAGATTCGTCATCATAATCCTCATCATTGTCATAGTCATAGTCATCATCGTAATCATAATCATCGTCATAATCATCATCTGATGGGAACAAAGCATTGATCAACATGCCTAAGTTATACAGTTCATCATCTTTGATTGAAAGATAAGCATCATTAATCTCGGGAACTTTCAAATATGCTATTTCATTTTCATGGTCATAGACTGCATTCAACGTAACCGCAGTTTTAGAATCGTATTTAACATTAACATCAGCTGAACTTTTTTTATCCTTCTGTTGAATTAAAGCGGAGATATCAATCGGGTTGATCTGAATATCCTTTTCTGAAAGCTTCAGATTCAAATTTACATTGTAAGCAAATTCAGAATTCCCTTCCATAGCATTACTAAGACTGTCAAACACACCGGAAAGCTCCTCCAACGTGTTTTGAAAAGCAACGGGGATTTCATTTGTTGCACTAATGCTCAATGATGAAACTGCACTTACTCCTGATGCTGCAACAGCTAATGCTGAAGCGCCTGAGAACAACTTAGTGAAAATAGACTTTCTTAACATAATATTTCATTCCTTTCGTATTTTTTCGACATTATTTGCTAATATCAATATAACACAAATTTATAATAAAGTCAACAAAAATTTGAAGATTCACAAAATAAAGTTTGACTGAAATAAAAAGGAAGTCGATCAAAAGACTTCCTTAGATAAATATTATTTAATAACCTTACCTTTTTTCCCTGTTTCCTTTTTATCAGGAACTGTTTCAATCTGTGGATTATCCTCAAAAACAACTTCGTCCTCTTTTGCTTTAAGATAATCAAATTCAGGATTATCCTCTCCTCTGCTGTCATAATAAGGCTGGATAACATATTTTCTTATTGTAGGATAGCAATTAAAGGCTGTTACAAAGCACATAAATGACAATGGCCAAAAAAGAAGCAAAAAGAATGAAAAAGGATAAACAACAAATAAAATCGCTGCAACCAAAATCCAAGTAAGCAAAGTAAACATGCTGCCCTTAAGACCAAGGCTTACAAGGAACAATGAGTTTTTCAAAATTTGTTTCATCTTTAGATTTGTGGAAACAATCATAAGATAAATATAAAAATGCATCATAAAAAACAGAATCATAAGACTTATGCAAATAACCAGAGGAATATAAATCATAGAATTTTGCTGCGCCCAGGAATAATATGTTGGTATTCCCACACAAAATGCAGCAACAAATAATATATCAATTAAACCCATTACAAAGCTTTGCTTAAAACACTTTTTGAACGTATCGATAAAATCTCCCAAGACAAATGCGTTTCTCTCCTGAGAATAGTTTCTTGCTACTTTAGTCATTGCAGCCGTAGCAGGTCCGAAAGTTACCACTGGAATACAAAAAATCACATAGATTATATTCAACTGTATCAATTTCCAAATACGTCTGCCGTAAATTTCAAAGAATTTAAATATTCCCTTTTTCTCCATTGGGGCTTTAGGTATTCCTTTTCCGGGGGTATCATAATTTCCGAACAAAGACATTTTCAATCTTTCCTTTCCGAAACGCTGAAATATCTCAGGTTTCACTTTAAACATCAATATTTATTTACAAGCTTCCTGCAAATGCCACGGTACACACACAATCCACTGCTGCCGACACTGCAACAACGGCTTCAAGCACCAAAAACTTTACAGAATAAAGTTTTACAGTTGGTAGCAATCCGTCGTTTTGTTTTACAGAAAGGGCGTTTGACATAAGAATATTTGAAAGCCCGATTGCTTCCCTTACTCCCATAAGCAAGGAATACATTGATATTACTGCACATGGCAGGAT
>CAMWVM010000053.1 GCA_947177715.1 uncultured Ruminococcus sp. | reverse complement strand
ACTTTCAAGTGTGAGGAGAAAACCGTAATGTCATTCATGATGTATTTTTATAGTGCGTTTAAAATGTGCGTTAAAAAGTATATTTAATATTTCGTCTGAATTTTCTCCAAATGTTTTTGTTTATGTGTAAAAAAGTCTGAGATTAAAACAATACAATCAATATGACCGCCGCCTTTCATAGTATGTCACCGTGACATGCTTTAATCTATCCAAACGCTGTTGGAAGTGTTCTCAACACTCTGAGAGCCGCCGAACAAGCCACTTTCTTTGGCATAGTGTGTGAGTTTAACACGGTAATAATAACCGCCCGATACCGAAACCGAGTAATCCGAAAGATAATATTCACTTGCGGACGATTTCAGAATATCGTCAACATTTTCGCCGCTGTCACTCCAATGAACGTTATCGGTACTTTTTTGAATTACAATATTCTTGAATCCGATTTTTGACATTGCATTTGAACAGTATGTTGTAGCCGTTATTTTTACAGCTTTTTTAGCAGCGGAGCATGACAGCGAATGATTGGTTATAAGCCATTCCGCATACGGCTCAACACCGTTGGTTTCCGACACGGTTATGTAGGGCTTATCCGCCGTGTCAATTTCGGCAGCCTGCGCTTGAATTGGCGTTCCGATACACAGAACGATTGCAGGAACTAAAGCTAAAAAAATTTTTTTCATAGATTTCTCCTGTCGCTATTTCATTGATTCCACTACCTTTTGACACTCGTCATAATCAAGTTTATTTGATGTAATAACATAAACTATGTTGTTGTTCAAAAAAGTAGCGGTAAATTGACCGTCCTCTTTCAGAACGAATGAAGTTTGTCCGTTTATTTCGGTTTCTACAAGATTATAGGTATCCGTTGGTATTCCAATCGGTGGAATGTCATCGGAATTTTCATACGCTTCATATGACAAAATTAATTTTGCATTGCTATTTTCATAGAAAAAGCGTAAAGTTGTAAAACGTTACATACAATCTCGCTGAAATCCACCAATTCAAAACCGTCGGGCAGATAAAACGGAGTTTTCGGATAAACATCATATTCGGCGCACTTTGCCTTTATACCGTAAGGGTCGTTCTCCGACGTAGGCAAACTGATTACGCTCTGCTCCTGCTTGCCGAAATCAATAGTTAAATCCCCTTTTGTAAACTGAACAAACGCCGAGAATATGTTTGTACCACATGCCGCCACGGACACAGTGTTCGCACAGATAAGCACTAAACAAGCCGCACTCACGGTTATTGCCCATTTGGGATACCTGAAATGCTTTATGCTCTTTTGCTTTATCGTTCCGAGTTCAGACTGTACGTCAATTTCTTTCACAGCCTTTCCTCTCGCTTCGAGAATTGCCGCTGAAAGTTCATCAACTAAATCATAGTCAGGATTCGGCTTCGCAAGCTCAAGGTCAAGCTGTTTTGTCAGTTCCTCGGCACTCAGTTCACCAAAAGAACCGTCTGAACGAATTTTTTCAAGAATGTGTTTAATATTTTCCATATAAAAATCCTTTCAATAAGTAATGTCTGTAAGACTGCTGTTTTTGACATCATAGCTTTAAGTTTGTATATTTACACAAATTATGCAGTTGCAGTTTGTGATTATTGCATATAGTTCTTTTCGATTTTAGCTTTTATCCTATGGATACGCTGTGAAACAGCCGCCTTGCTGATACCCAATCTTTTTGAGATATGTCCTATATCCTCACCCTTTATGTAGTAGGAATCAAGCAGCTCGTATTCGTCTTTGAAAATAATATATTCAAACGGCGTTTCCACAGAGTAATTATCCTCTGTAGTTTCGTCCAAATCATCAAGAGAAACGGTTATTTTGTTTTTTCTGCGGTAATTCTTCATAACGTTATCGGCGGTACGGTAAAGCCAAGCTCTGACGTTTTCCGATAATTTCAATTTATCCATTTTTCCGTACAGTATCAGAAAAACTTCTTGTGTGCAGTCTTTGGCGGCGTGTTCATTATCAAGTTTTACACAGCAATATCTGTATATCGCATTATAGTATTGCTCAGCTATCTCGTTAAATGTGTTTTCAAATTTCAATTAAAAGCCTCCTTAAAAAACGGAAAAAATAAACCGTTTTCTAATCCAATGTTATCTTAATTTTATCACAGAGGGAATAAATTGTCAAACAAGAAAAAATTAGTCGAATATTCACAAATTATTAGAAAAAATTTATAACAATTTACTTTATCTTGACAATTTAAAATATTTCTGGTATAATATAAATATAAAAATAAAATGACAGGAGGATTAGCTATGAGTACAAGAGAATGTGCAGTGAGTGTACTTGCTTCGTTATCCGAGGAGAAAATGCTGGAATTTATAAAACTTTTTGCAGATAAAAACACAATTGCAAGAATGGAAACTGAACAAATGGCAAATGACCCTACAGCACAGCGATTTAAAAGTGTAGATGATTTATTTGAGGAGCTTGACAGCGAATGAAATACGAAATTCAGAGAACTTCCCAATTTAAAAAAGATTATAAATTAGCTGTTAAACGTGGATTTAAAATCAGTTTACTCAAAAATATTGTTGCACTTTTAGCAGACGGTAAACAGTTACCTGAAAAAAATAAAGACCATGCACTAACGGGAAATTGGAAAGGTTATCGTGAGTGCCATATTGAACCCGATTGGATTCTTATATATCGCATTTATGAGGATAAGCTTTTACTTTCCCTTACTGGAACAGGCACTCACAGCGATTATGATTTTTAATGCAAAAATTCCCCCGAACACACAATAACGTGCATTCGGGGGAATTGCATTAGTGTTCCTGCTGAGGAGGCTTATCGGAAGTCTTTTCCGAAGTCGGCTTAAAATCATCACTCATAATTTTATCACGGGAAAACAGGGAAGTTTCACGTTTTGGATTTTCCTTGTCGGCGGATTTTACCTTTTCGGCAAAAGTTCTGATGTGCATAGCCATTTTACTGCTGAACGCAAGGTTCAAAGGCTTAACGCATTTTGTGATTTCGGGAGGATAGTTTTTCTGTTCAGTATCGCTGATTTTTGAAACAATCAACTCGTCAACGGAACAGTGACCGACTTCTTTTCCGTCTGAATAAGCGGTAACTTTGTTGTCGGCGGAGCTGTCATATGTTATGCGCAGCTCCTTGTCATTCTGTTTCCATTTGATGTTGAGATTTTTAGGCTTTTCGGACTGCTCCTGCTGTTCCGACACAGGTTCTGCCTTATTATTCGGAACAGTGCTTTCAGGCTGTTTGGGAGCGATTTCGCCCTTTACCTTGTCCGCATTTATCTCATCGGTCAGACGTTCAAGCTCCTGCTTCTTTTCGGCGAGTTCCGCTTCATGCTCAAACGGCATATTAACTTCCTTTTGGCTGTCGGCAAGCTCCGTCTTAATTCTGTCAAGTTCATTGCAGTATCGTTCTATTCTCATTGGAACAGAAGCTATTGCGTTGTCAATTCTTGTGAGATTTCCGCTTTCGCTGCTGCCCAAATCAAGCGGATAGCGGTTTGCCCCCTTTATATGACCTGTGTAGCTTCTTGAAAAGCTGTCATAGGAAACGGCAATTTTAAAACCTTTGTATTCCGCAATATCTGTAGGATTTTTCGGATTACCAACGACAGCTTTTGTCATGGCAGTCATAAAGGCTTCCGCCGCTTCTTTCTTGTCGGTATACAGAGTATTTCCGACTTTCATTTCAAAAATTTCTTTTCCGTCAATGTCCTTTTTGGGTACATAAGCTTTTATCGCTTCTGTATCTTTGGCAATACCCTCGATTATCTTTTCGGTCTTTGCTATTTTGTCGGGCAGGAGTTTTATATTGTCCTCGATTTCATACTTGTTTTCAAGATATGTATTTTTCAGCATATTCAGACTGCGGATATCCTCACGAAGCTCCATTTGCCTCCTGATACGGTCATCACCCACAGCAGCCATTTTGACCTGCATGAAGTCTACAGCCATATCGTCAATATCGTCACAGGTTCGGGCAATAGCCTTTGATGTGAATATCTGCGCAATGCTCTCCTGCTTTTTCTCAACCATTTGATACAGATAGGCGTCAAACGTGCCTTTGGTAACGTATCTGTAATTATCAACCTTGTCATTTTCATTGCCCTGCCGGACCATACGTCCCAAACGTTGAGTAAGGTCAGCCGGTCGCCACGGACAATCGAGGTCGTGTAGCGCAACAAGCTTATTCTGTACGTTAGTTCCTGCGCCCATTTTCTGCGTAGAACCGATAAGCACACGCACGTCTCCGTTGCGGACTTTGGCAAATAATTTTGCCTTTTCCGTTTCACTTGCTGCGTCGTGAATAAAAGCTATTTCTTTTTCGGGAATGCCTTTTTCTATAAGCTTTGAACGAATATCGTTGTAAACGTCAAAGCGTTCGCCATTCTTTTTTAAATCCTCTTTTGACTGCGGCACTCCCAAATCACAGAATACAAGCTGCGTTGACCTTTGGTCGGACGTTTTCTCCCAAATGTCATAAACGTTCTGAACACAGGCGTTAAGCTTTGTCTGCGGCTCATCGGGCAAGTTAAGGTCGTAAAGTCGTTGGTCAAGACCGAGCTTTCGTCCGTCCCCAGTAACAACGAGCATATTGTCCTCTGTCCTCGATACTTCGCCTTTGCTTATTCTCTCCGCACGTTCCGCAAGGGATTCAACAACGGCTTTCTGCGCTTCCGTAGGCTCAACGGAAACAATGTGCTTTTCGCATTCGGGTACGTCGAGATTGAGTTGGTCAGCCATTTTTATGTCGGCGCATTCTTTGAACATAGTAACAAGTTCGGGAACGTTGGTAAATTTCAGACGTGTTTTCATTCTCCAGTCGCTGCCGCTTGGCGATATTTCCGCTTCTGTGGACTTTCTTGTAAAATTTCCCGCCCACGAATCGAAGCTGTCAAGACCTGTTTCTTTCAGCAAGTCGGACTGCAAATATTTCATTGTGGTGAACATCTCCGAAAGGGCGTTTGTCACAGGCGTTCCCGTACTGAAAACTATACCTTTGCCGCCTGTTTTCTCATCGAGATACTGACATTTCATATACAAATCCTGCGTTTTCTGAACGTCCGCATTAGTTGAAAGTCCCGAAACGTTCTCCATTTTTGTCGAAACATAGAGGTTTTTAAACTCGTGTGCCTCATCAACGAATAACTTGTCCACGCCCAGTTCCTCAAAGGTAACTGCATTATCCTTGACAGTACTGTTGGTCAGCTTTTCAAGACGGTCACGGAGATTTTTTCTTGTTGCCTCAAGCTGTTTTACGGTATAGCTTTTGCTGTCAATTTCAGTAGCAGCTTCTAAAGCCGAAACGACTTCGTTTATTTGATTGCGGATAAATTCTTCCTCACGTTTCGCCGAAAGAGGTATCTTTATTAGCTGCGAATGCCCTATAATTACTGCATCGAAATTTCCAGTAGCTATTCTGGCACACATCTGTCTGCGTTTCTGCGGCGAAAAATCGTCCGATTTTGCAACAAGAATATTTGCATTGGGGTACAGCTTCATAAAGTCAGAGCCTATCTGTTCGGTAAGATGATTCGGAACAACGAACATACTCTTGTTGTGCAGTCCAAGACGTTTGCCCTCCATTGCCGTTGCTATCATCTCGAACGTTTTTCCTGCCCCCACCTGATGTGCGAACAGCGTATTTACCGTCGAAAAATGCGTGTGCAACAGCGTTTTTTTGATGTGGCTTTAAAGATATTTCGGGGTTTGAACCAAAGAAGTTAAGATTACTTCCGTCATATTCACGGGGACGTATGCCATTGAATTTCTCGTTATAAGTTTTGACAAGTTCGTTACGTCTTTCGGGGTCTGCAAAAATCCACTTTTTGAAAGCAGAATTGATTTGTTTTACCCTGTCCTCCGCTGCTTTTGTTTCCTTTTCAAGAATTATAGTTTTTTGTCTGCCCTCGTCATCTTTTATTACCTGAGTAACGGCAACGGATCAGATTATCGTCAACACGGTAATACAGTTTATCCTCAACCACCGTATAGGTAAGATTTTCAATATCGGGAGTTGCGGTCAGGTATTTATCCTCCGCACGTTCGTCAAGTTCCTGCTGAAATTCAAGAGGAATGTATTCGCCCTTGATGTTTTTCATAGCTTCGTGGAGCTGCTCTTTAAGATTTGCGCCCTCATGCGGAGTGCATATTACAGTGCCGAATCTGCCGTTGTCCGAAAGCTTACCCAAGACCATATCGGGATTATCGGCAAAATAGCTGTTGATTTTCAGACCGTCCGCATTTTCCTTTGTGCGTACCCAATCGCAGGACTTATCCATAGGCATTTCGCCGATATTAAGCGGTTTTTCACGCTTTTTAAGAAAAATAATATCCGTTGCTGTCTGCGTTCCTGCATTCTTCTGAAAAGCATTGTTGGGCAGACGTACCGCACACATAAGCTCCGCTTTCTGAGCAAGCATTTGACGGACTTTTGTATCTTCCTTATCGAGCGTACCTGTTGATGTAACAAATGCAACAACGCCGCCGGGGCGAACGCTGTCAAGTGATTTGGCAAAGAAATAGTCGTGTATCAGAAGTCCTTTGTATGCCTTTGTTTTGTCGTTCACGCCGTGATTTCCGAACGGAACGTTGCCTATCGCCAAATCGAAAGAGCCTTTTTCAAGCTTTACTTTCTCATAGCCGTTTATTGCAATATTCGCTTCGGGATGAAGCTTTTGAGCGATACGTCCCGAAATGCTGTCAATCTCGATTCCTGCGAGGTTGCTGTTTTCCCTGATACTGTCGGGCATAGTTCCGAAAAAGTTTCCCACTCCCATTGACGGTTCAAGAATTTCGCCGCCCTCAAAGCCGATGTTGGAAAGTCTCTCTGTATGTTCCTGTTCCGATTGCTGTTTACCTGATTTATCAGTTGGAGTATCTGTGTGACCATAATAACGATTTTCATCATGGTTTTCCTTATTTGTTCCAGAAATATTTTGTTCTGGCATAATATCAATCCTTTCTTCAATAAATTTATCAGCAGCCTTGACAACATCAGGCGGTTTAGAGTAGAAGTTGGGGTTGTTATTGAACGCCACAAGCTCATCATTATAATCATGCGCCATTCTTGCCCTCATATCATTGACGGTATATCCACGTTCACGGAACTTCTGCATAATTTTTTCCATTCCGTTTTTCCCTGCTTCATCATTATCAAAGCAGATGTTTATAGTTTTGACATTATGAGTTTTGCAAGCCGTAGTTTCTCTTTTTATTCAAATCAAGAGAGGTTTGCAGAAGAACTGCACAGGGTATATCTTTTCCGCCGTGTACTCTGTCGGGAGAAAACCAAATATCGCTGTAACCCGATTCATATACTTTTCCGTCTAAAAGAGTAAAGTGATTGTAACCCTTGTATGCTTCAGCTTCTTTTATCAAATCGCACTCTTGGAGCGGATTGGGAATAATTATTCCATACGCAAGATAATACGGCGATTCTTCTTCATTGAATTTCACAACAGGAAAATCCGCAGGAACTCTTTTTTCTTTTGGTGTATCAAGCCATTTGTCAAAAGCAGAAGCTTCTTCAACGTCCCACAATATGAATTGATTTTCGTTCCATTGGCTTAAAGCAAATTGACGTTCTGCACGTCCTGAACTGCACATCTCGCAATGGCATTCTTCCTTGATTTCATTAGCTCCATAAGAAACGGATTGTGTAGGTTTATTACCGCTGATGTCTAAATGTTCAGCATTATTTAAAAGAATATCACAAAATTCCTCATATGAAATCAAAGTCGGATAAGCTTCATCACGAAGCACTTTAAAGCAGCAATCAACATTGTATATTACATCGAAGTCGCTTTTTTCAGCTATTTCTGTAGGTGTCATTGTATATCCGCATTTGCTGTCACGGTCAAAACAGCATTTATAGAAGCTGTTCAAATCATATCCGTCAATTAACTGCTCTTTCATATCCTCATCATCGGAGCAATTAAAGAACTTCTCATATCCCGTTTTATCTAAAACACGATATTCAAAGTAAATTTGTAGAGTTTCAATTATCTCACCCTTATATTCAAATCCCTCGATTCCACCTTTGGCGATAAATAATTTATCATAATTTAATCTGTATTTTTTCATAATTTTACCCTTTCTGATTACAGGAAAGTGTGTCACCGTGACACACATTAACCTTTCTTTGTTCAGGTTTTCAGCTATGATACGGGAAATCATAACCTGCAAGTTATTTGTAATCCTCATTTGCGGGTATCCTCGATAGAATATCAATAACAAGCTCCTTGTCCGAAAGGCAAGCGGAGGAATCCGTTTCGGATTTTTTGCAGACATGATTTTCTTCTTCGGAAATACTCCGATTTAACAAGTACACCTTTTTGCAGCGCAGATAGCTTGCAACTCTCTCTAACTCACTCTCAGTAAGCTCCCGACCGCTTAGAACGCTTGCAATATAATCGGGATGGATACGCGCAATGTTGTAAATCTGTCGTATTCCATTCTTATCGTCCTTGATTGCCATTTCATTTTGCTGAACTTCCGTAAACACCTTTTCCTCGTCTTTGAGAAAAAAATAGTCTACAGGCACGCCGAAGTAGTTTGATATTTTTTCCAACGTCTCGGCGGTAATGGATGCGCCGCTCTCCCAGCGTTTTAAGTTTCCGG
>CAMWVM010000052.1 GCA_947177715.1 uncultured Ruminococcus sp. | reverse complement strand
ACGTCAGCTGAAGCTGACCTTGCCACGTTGAAAACGGGCAAGTCCTTATTTGAAAAACAAAGCTGATGTCGTTTTAATAACAACATCAGCTTTGAAAGTTTTTTTCATATTTGCCATGACATTTAATCTGCATTGCATATGCAGATTAAAGCTGCCAATTTATTTTTATTATCCGTTATTTGCAAGACATGTATTGTTTGTGTTTTTCCTCGTATTTATGCTTAGTTGCAAGTCCTCCTCTTATGTGACGTTCCCGCTTATTTACTTCAAGCAGCTCCTTGACTTGCTTGTAGAGCTGAGGAGAGAGTTTTGGAAGTCTGTCAGTCAGATCCTTATGTACCGTAGACTTGCTGATTCCGAACTCCCGTGCAGTCGCCCTGACGGTCGCTTTGTGACTGAGCATGTATTCGCCCAGCATTACAGAGCGTTCTTTCTCGGTTTGAACCATTTCTATGATCATCCCTTCCAATACATTTGGTGTAATTCAAATATATGCATACGGTTTGAAAATAATTCAGATTAATTGCCTTTTATGATTTCAGCAAGACTCTTTCCAATTAGTTCGCCAGTGTATTTTACCTGTTCAAGAGTGTTTCCGTGACTTCCTATTTCTATTAATAGAGAACCTGTCGTAAGATCCTGATTGTAAAAACGATAGTCAAACAAAATCGGCCGCGTAAGTCCGCTGTAGTTGCTTTCCAGCTTTGACTGCAAGTAAGAAGCAAAATGGAAGTTCTTTAAATAATTTGGCATATCCATTGTGCCGTCGTCACAACCGGAAATTATCATGATCTGAGCTGCTTGCTTGCCGTTTATTTCAGTTATGGGAGCCAGTCTGGTTCCGTCCTCACGTTCAATTCCGTCACGGTGTATGTCCAGTGCAATTTTAATGGAAGGATATTTTTCTAAAATGTCTTGCACCGTTTCACGGCTTGATTGATATGAACCGTCATAGCTGGGATAATCATGTACAAGAGTATCATGTATATATGGAATACCTGCCTTATCTAACTGTTCACATATCTTGTTTCCCACAGCAATAATGCTTTTTTCAGGGTCAGTGGTCTTGCATGAAAAAGAACTGTCATAGTATTCTTTTTCAGTTAGTTCAAAGCTTTCGGTGGCATGAGTGTGATATATAAGAATCTGAGGCTCATCGCTGTCAGGGTCAAGCTCAAAGTCAAAGTCTTTCTGGCTTTCACCGTAAAGCATATCATTGGAAAGCTGAGTGCAGTTTCTTACCTGTCCGCCGTTGTCTAAATTAAAATATTGTTCACCGGTGTAAGTATCATAATGATAGTTTTCGATTATCCCATCGTTTCCGTTAAGATTTTCAGGATATGGAATAGCATTTAAAACATCTTCGCTGGGAGATGGCTGATAAATCTTACTGCTTGGAGTTTCCAGTTCTTCAGGCGCCATGTCAATATCCCATGCGCTCTGTCGGCTGAGAGAAAGCTGCTCAAATTCAGGCGTGCTGTATTTTTCTGTATTAAATTTGACCGCAGTGTTGTCACCGTTAAAAATAAATGTATCAAAATCTCCCATAGCTATCCCTGCGGATGCAGAAGCCGCCTTCATAATTTTGGGTGATGCCTTGCCCCAGCTCCATACACCTACAGGCACAAGAAAAACTGCTAAGATTACCGTAAGAGCCCTCATGCAAATCCTTTTCAAATCCATGGCATAACCTGTCCTTTCTTATTCTGTGAAAATTAAATCTGATAAAATATATTCTGAAATAAGAAAGGTTATGACATTTTTAAGTGTTTTACATATAATAAATAATAAAACGGGGAGGTGCGTTTATGGATTACTTAATGCTTGTTGATAAATTTAATGCTGTGCCTGAAAACTATGAAAAAACAATCAAGCTGATTGAAATACAAGGAAAACGTTTGGAGAGTCAGGCATGCAGACAGTGTGATATAATGCTTAAAGAAGCAAAAGAAAGCGGAGTTGTTATAAGAATTATCTCTGCGTATCGTACAAAGAATTATCAGCAAATGCTCTGGGAGCAAAGCATTTGTGAAAAAATAAAAGAAGGCTTTTCTTTGGAACAAGCGGAAAACGAAGTTTCAAAAACCTTGGCAAAAGCCGGCCACAGCGAGCATAACGCAGGTCTTGCCATTGATTTCGGAAGAGAAGAATCAGACGATGTTGAAGACGATTTTTATAAATCATCTCAAGCAAAATGGCTTTGTAAAAACGCCGATCGTTTCGGGTTTATTTTAAGATATCCCAGACTGAAAGAACATATTACAGGTATTTCGTATGAGCCGTGGCATTATAGATATGTGGGAACAGAAGCAGCGCAGTTTATAAAAAAGAGCGGACTATGTTTAGAAGAATTTCTGCATTTTTATTCAGAAAATTATATTTGACAATCGAATAATTCCATAGTATAATGTTAATTAAGAAATGAATTTAAATTGCTATATAGAATTTAAAAGAAAGGAATGTTTGTTATGTCAAATTATTCACAGAAGAAATCATTTTGGGCAATAATGGGTGCACTGCTTCTTGTTATTGCGTCAACAGCATTGCTTGTTTATAGGTTTTTTGATGATAAAGCACATTATGAAAAATGGAAGGATTATGATGAGTGCGGAATCTAATTAATTTTAAAAGCATGAAAATTCTTTTATAAAATAGTGCGTATTTATTTTTGAAGAATAACGCCGGCTTAACGTGGAGTTGAGTCGGCGTTTGCATTAAAAATGGCAGATACTTTAATGAAAGTACCTGCCATTTTAGATATTTTATTTACTTTATAGTGAGTTAATGTGCTTGTTTGTACTCTAAAGCTGAGTTGTTTATAAAATCAATAATGTTGTTTAGCCCTTCTTCCGTCATGTCTTGATGACATTTAGATTCAAAACTTTCTGTAAGATCATAACAAAGCATTCCATACCAGATTTCGCATACTATTTCTTTTTTCTCATCTGTAATAACAGGAGTGATCCTGTAGTTGAATTCTTTAAATAAACTGCCTGTCCAAATGTTTTTCTCCTGAAAATAATAAAGTGTGGGTATGTCAATTAAACCGTGAAGCATTCTTATCCCCCTCATTTGTATCATAAATTAATTCTATCATAATTTTAATAATTTTTCAAGTGGCGTCAAACCATGCTTTTTGTTGTGAGTTACGTCCAGGTTCTTAAATCTCTCTTATATCAAAACAAAAAGCATTTGTCAATTGGTGTGATATACAATTTTTTCAAAATAAATTCAGCAAAATTACCATTGATATTTTTATGTATTTATGTTATACTAATATCAGAAAAAAGAAAAATTAAAGTTTTGATAACTGCCTTGTACGTGTCAGTATGGTTTTTATAATCCAACACATTTTATAAGGGAACTGGTCTCCAACAGCGGATTGCAGACCTCCCGACCCGAACCGCCTTTGGCTGATTCGGGCTACGGACGAAGGGAGCGTGAACCTTTTGGGCTGGTACCCACCTGCCAGAGTGCGGGTTTTATACACCATGCGACGGCAAGGCGGTACATATTTTTACACATAACGCTGTATCAGTAATGATACAGCGTTTTTTCAATTCTTTTAACCGTAGTGAAAACTCACCACAGCGGGGTCAAATCCATGTTATTTACAAACCAATATCGTGATTTGTCCCGTGCGGTCGAGCACCCTTTACAAAATAATAGCTTTGTGTTATAATATTCTAAATATTTTTGGCGTTTTTCGCCTGTTCGGAGGATTTAAGGTGAGAGAAAAAATAGAACAGCTTCTGCTTAAAACTCAAAAACCGTCACGTTATATCGGCGGGGAGCATGGCAGTATTATTAAAGATAAATCAAAGGTGAATGTGAGATTTGCCTTTTGTTTTCCCGACGTCTATGATGTGGGAATGTCCCATTTGGGAATGAAAATATTATACGGACTTAAAAATTCAGTACCTAACTATTGGTGCGAGCGTGTGTTTATGCCCGAAAAAGACTTTGAAAAGCTGATGAGAGAAAATAATATTCCTCTCTATGCCCTCGAAAGTCTTGATCCGCTTACCGAGTTTGATTTTATCGGATTTACGCTCCAGTATGAGCTTTCCTATACCAATGTCCTTGCAATGCTTGATTTAGCAGGAATCCCTGTAAAAGCTAAGGACAGAAAAAACCTAACACCTATAGTTATCGGCGGTGGTCCATGCGTTTGTAATCCCGAACCGTTGGCTGATTTCTTTGACCTGTTTGTCCTTGGAGAGGGCGAGGAGGTTAACCTTGAGCTGATGAAGCTCTATGAAACAATGAAGCCTAATAATCCAACAAAACAGGAGTTTCTGAAAGAAGCCGCAAAAATTGAGGGCATATATGTCCCGTCATTTTATGACGTGGATTACAACGATGATGGTACTGTAAAATCTATAAGCTCCAATACAGATACAGCACCCGCTAAAATAAAAAAGCGTATTATAAAGGACTTCGATAAGGTGTATTATCCCGACGGATTTGTCGTGCCATTTACAAGTATAGTGCATGACAGAGCAGTGGTCGAGGTGCTCAGAGGCTGTATAAGAGGCTGTAGATTCTGTCAGGCAGGTTTTGTATATCGTCCGTTCAGAGAAAAAAATATAGATACAATAAAAGATGAGGTTAGGTGTATCTGTGAGCAAACAGGCTATGAGGAGGTATCTCTCTCATCTCTTTCAACCAGCGATTATACCGAAATTAACCAGCTTCTTGAAAATCTTGTGGAGTATACAGATAAGGAGAGAATCAATCTTTCCCTGCCGTCCCTGCGTATTGATAATTTCAGCGAGGAATTGCTTGAGAAAATAAAGTCTGTACGAAAAAGCGGACTAACCTTTGCCCCCGAAGCAGGTACCCAGAAGTTGAGGAACGTTATTAATAAGAATGTTACTGAAGACGAAATAATGACTACCTGTAAAATGGCATTTGAGGGCGGATATGCTAACGTTAAGCTTTATTTTATGCTGGGACTTCCCGAGGAAACAATGGAGGATATTGAGGGTATCGCAAAATTGGCACAGGACGTTGTAAATCTTTATTACGATACCCCTAAGGAAAAGCGTGGAAAGGGAATTCAGGTTTCAATTTCCACAGCAACCTTTGTACCGAAACCGTTTACCCCATTTGAGTTTGAACCGCAGGCTACCCCCGAGGAAATCTCTCAAAAACAAAAGCACCTTCTTGATTCTATTACCAGCAAGAAAATTCGGTGCAGCTATCATCAGCAGAACGTTTCTATTCTGGAAGCAGTCCTCGCAAGAGGTGACAGACGTCTTTGCGATGTAATTTATACCGCATGGAAAAAAGGCTGTACTCTCGACAGCTGGGATGAGCATTTCCGTTATGACCTCTGGCAGGAGGCTTTTGGAGAGTGCGGAGTGGATACAAGATTTTATGCAAACCGCCGCAGAAGCTATGATGAGGTAATGCCATGGTCACACCTTGATTATATGGTTTCCCATGAGTTCCTTGTAAGAGAAAATAAGAAAGCACATAATGCTGAAACTACCCGTAATTGTAAAGAGGGCTGTTCAGGCTGCGGAGTGAAGAAAGAGTGTGGAGGTGTCTATTGTGGCTGATTTTCCTATACCGAAAAATCAATCGCTGAATATTCAGCGTTATGATTATAGATTGACATACGGGAAAACAGGAAGAGCAAGATATATCTCTCATCTTGACTTGATGAGAACTATGCAGAGAGCCTTTAAACGTGCAAAAATCCCAATTTGGTATACTCAGGGATTTAATCCTCATGCATACCTTAATTTCCCCTTGGCTCTTTCGTTGGGTACAGACAGTAAAATCGAGGTTTTGGATGTTGCCTTGATTGAGGAATTGGAATTTGATGAAATTGTCACAAGACTTAATGCCTGTATGCCTGAAGGACTTTATATTTACAATGCAGCAAAACCGGTGAATAAGCATACTGAGATAGCCCTGGCAGAGTATGAAATAAGATTTGACTGTAACGTTTCACCGGAGGAGGCAAAACAGCGTTTTGAGCATTTTGTCCAAAGGGATAAAATTGAAATAGAAAAAAGATCTAAGAAAAAAGGCGTAAACCTCGTGGATATAAAACCTCATATTAAGGAGGTTTCCGTAAATGTTGAAAATAATATGACGGTGATCAATGTGATATTGCCGGCAGGATGTGAGTTTAACCTTAATACTTCAGCCGTGATGGGCGCATTCTGCTCGTTGGAAAGCATTGAAATTAAGAATATTTATACAACTCGTACAAAAATCATGTGCAAAAATTGTGAAGATTTTATTTAAAAGCTATTGTATATGTTAGGAATATGTGATATAATATAAAAGCATTTGATTTACCGTCGGCTTTTGAAGGAATGTCCGACGAGAGTTAGTGCCGTATCCCGAAGGACTTTCGGGAAGACATTAAAGCGGATAGTCCTCTGACTTTGCGGTGTTTTGAACTGCCGTCATAAAGTGAATGAATGTCTGAAAATAAATAGGAGGTATTTAAAGTGGACGCTTTAAAACTTATTTCAAACTCAAGCTTAAAATCAGAAGTTCCGGTTCTTAACGTCGGTGATACTGTTAAGGTATACGTTAGAATTACGGAAGGCGACAAGTCAAGAATCCAGGTTTTCGAGGGTACCATCATTGCTAAGAAGCATGGCGGAATCAACGAAACATTCACAGTTCGCCGTGTAGCTCATGGCTGCGGAATTGAAAGAGTGTTCCCTGTACATTCACCTGTTGTTGAAAAGGTTGAGGTTGTAAGATCCGGACGTGTGCGCCGTGCTAAGCTGTACTATCTCCGTAAGAGAGTTGGTAAAGCTGCTAAGGTTAAGGAAGCAATCAGATAATTTTAAACTTCCGAAAGTCGGTATTTCTATAGAATGCCGACTTTATTTTTTTAATACTTTGTAAATTCTTTTATCAGTGTTGTAATGACTGCTGTTTTTTAAGTG
The DNA here is from genome assembly GCA_947177715.1 of uncultured Ruminococcus sp. Taxonomy (GTDB): domain Bacteria; phylum Bacillota; class Clostridia; order Oscillospirales; family Ruminococcaceae; genus FB2012. The sequence continues at coordinate 1,755 of CAMWVM010000052.1, read as the reverse complement.
TTAGCCCTTGAAATTTTTCAGGATATTTGTTATAATGATAGTGTTTAATTTGTCACTTGGATAAATTTAGTTTTGTAACCGTTGTGATTGCGGAGAAATAGAGGAAATAATATGATTGACAATGAAAATAATATTAATGAGCTTGAAGAGGAAAAGAGAACTAAACCACTTGATAATGTTCTTGATTGGTTAGAGTCGTTTGCGTTTGCAATATTTGTAGTTATATTGATATTCACGTTCGTGCTGAGAACAGTAGTCGTAAAAGGCGAATCAATGTCGCCGAATTTTCATGATAAGGATCGACTTATAATATCTCATTTTAACCTTACCCCTGAAAAGGGCGATATATTGGTAATGAACAGTTATGGATTGCATGAAACTATAATTAAAAGATGTATCGGAACTGAGGGCGATAAAATAAAAATAGACTATAATAAAAATTCTGTGGAAGTAAACGGAGAAATAATCTCAAATGAGTATCTGGGAGAACCTATGATTGATAAAGCTACATATAATCAGGAGTATTGCGTAAGCAGCGGGGTTTATGAGTATATAGTTCCTGAGGGAATGATTTTCGTTATGGGTGATAACAGAAACGGATCTTCCGACAGCAGAAGCTCTTTTGTGGGATTTATTAGCGAAGAAGATGTGTTGGGAAAAGTTGTCTTCAGAATATATCCGTTCAGTGAGCTTGGAAGAATAGAAAGCTTTATTTAAAACCGAAAGGAAAAAGAAATGAGCGAAGTATCAAATATTCAGTGGTTTCCCGGACATATGGCGAAAACACGCCGAATAATGAAATCGAATCTTAAGCTTGTGGACGTCGTCGTTGAAATTATAGATGCAAGAATTCCTTATTCAAGCCGTAATCCTGAAATGGATTATCTCGTTGGCGGAAAGCCAAGACTTATCCTTCTGAATAAAGCAGATTCGGCTGACGAAACCGTTACTTCCATGTGGATTGACTATTTTAAAAGAAACAGCGTGACAGCTCTTGCGACTGATTGCAGAAGCGGTAAAAATGTTAGCAAATTTAAAACGCTGCTTAATGAAATCATGGCGGATAAAATTGCCGAATGGGATGCAAAGGGAATGAAAGGCAGACCCATAAGAATAATGATTGTAGGAATCCCGAATGTGGGAAAGTCTTCTTTTATTAACCGCCTTGCGGGTTCAAAGCGTGCTAAAGTCGAGGATAGACCAGGTGTTACAAGAGGAAAACAGTGGGTAAACCTTGAGGATAATTTAGAGCTTTTGGATATGCCTGGAGTCCTTTGGCCAAAATTTGAGGATATGTTAGTTGGAGAACGGCTTGCATTTACCGGTGCAGTTAAGGACGATATTATGGATATGGAGTACCTTGCCTGTAGATTTTTGGAGTTCCTAAATGAAAACTATCCAAAGCTTATCACAGATCGATATGGTATTAAGATTGATGATCTTCCTCCTGATGACGATGAAATAATGGGCTGTGTTAGAGGATTTGAGATATTGGAGAGAATAGGAAAGAAGCGAGGCTTTTTAATGTCAGGCGGTGAGATTAATACTGAACGTGCCGCAATAACTGTCCTCGACGAGTTCAGAAGCGGTACAATAGGTAAAATCAGCCTTGAAAAGCCTCAACAAACAGATTGAATATAGTATATTAAAGTTTAGGTCAACCCTTTTTAAAGGGTTGCAGGGGTTGAGGGGACAGCGTCCCCCAGCGTGCCGACCGCAGTCGGCGAAATTCCCTTTTACGCAGGAGCTCCGCAT
>CAMWVM010000051.1 GCA_947177715.1 uncultured Ruminococcus sp. | reverse complement strand
CAATAATGGTTGACAGCGGATATTTTCCGTCGGTAATCAGTAAACCGGTACCGGTTGGTCCATATAAAGATTTATGACCTGCAGTGCATAGAAAATTGAATCCGTCATCCAGTGATAAATTAAGCAATCCACAACCTTGAGCGCCGTCTAAAATGAAGCATAGTCCTTTTCTCTTGCATAAATCAGCAATTTCACGATATGGAAGTATTCGTCCTGTCACGTTTGAGGCAACTGTACAGCATATGCATTTTGTACGGGGATTTATAAGTTTTTCAAAGTTTGAAATTGTTTCTTCGGTGCTGTCCACGACTTTGGCGATTGAATAGTCTACACCTCTTGTTTGTGATAAAGAATAAACAGGCCTGGACACAGCATTGTGCTCATAGTCTGAAATTATAATGTGACCGCCGTATTGCATAATACCTTTGACTGCCATATTAACCGCAAAGGTACAGTTTGCAGTGAATGCAACATTTTCAGTGTCTGCGTGAAACATTTTTCCGGCTTGCTCTCTTACTTTAAAAACCTGTGCAGATACTTCCATTGATAGCTTGTGACCGCTTCGTCCCGGATTTCCTCCGTATTTTGCAACTGCAGCAGTAACTGCATTTTTAACGTTAACGGGCTTTGGAAATGTAGTAGCAGAATTATCAAAGTTTACAATTCGATTCAAGACATAGCCTCCTTTCTCCGCCTGTTATTTGATGGCTTGAATTAATGACTTAAGCGGAAAGTCAAACAATATATTTTTATTAATATAGCCAAATTTCTAAGAGATTTGGTAACCATTTTTATGTGGAATATTGTTTTCATCAAGAACTTTTATAACATAATTCATGTTGTCTTTTATTCTTATTGAATATCCACACCCACTTCCGACGTTTTTGGGAGTTTTCTCTATTTCACAGTATATCTTTCTGTTATTAAGGATTGCTTTTGCTTTCATTGCATAAGTTATTGATGTCATTGTAATTAATGTTTTACCCACATAAATTCCACCTTTTCTTTTTGTCCTTCAAGCAGTAATAGCTAGGACCACTATTAATATATGCAAATACCGTGATTGTCGTTAAATTTAAGAAATATGGCGATGTTAATTTTACGGTGATTTTTTATAATGTTTATTAGGATTTTTTTATTATTAATAAATTTAAAACAATAGTCTTATACCTATTTACAAATTAATTATATTGTGCTATAATTGTATCTGTAAAAGTTTGCAATGTTAAAGGAGGAGTTAAAGGTGCAGAAAGCATATCTTATTTTGGAAAACGGTACTATTTTTGAAGGTAAGAGCTTTGGCGCACAGGGAGAAGTTATTGGTGAAATAGTTTTTACAACTGCGATGACTGGTTATCTTGAAACATTAACAGATCCAAGTTATTACGGTCAAATTGTTGTTCAAACTTTTCCTCTTATTGGTAACTATGGCGTTATTCCTGAAGATTTTGAAAGTAAATTTCCGCATGTTAAGGCGTATATTGTTAGAGATTGGTGTCAGGAACCCAGCAATTTCCGTTGTGAGGGAGATCTTGACACTTTTTTAAAGCAGCATAATATAGTAGGACTTTATGGTATTGATACTCGTGCATTAACAAAAATCGTTCGTGAATCTGGTGTTATGAACGGAAAGATTGTTACAGAAGGTTCGGGGATCGGTCTTGATGATTTGAAGAGCTATACTATTACTGATGCTGTTAAAAATACCACCTGTGAAGAAGAACAGGTATTTAAACCTGAAGGTGAGATTAAAAGAAAAGTTTGTCTTTTTGATTTCGGTGCTAAGGATAATATTAGACGTGAACTTGTTAAGCGTGGCTGTGAAGTAACTGTTTTACCTGCATATACAAAGACAGAACGAGTTATGGAACTTGATCCAGACGGAATCATGCTTTCAAACGGACCTGGAGATCCTGCTGAAAACGTAGAGATAATTGAGGAGCTTAAAAAGCTCGCTGAAGAGAAAATACCTACTTTCGGAATTTGCCTTGGTCATCAGCTTCTTGCACTATCTCAAGGTGGAAAGACTGAGAAACTTAAATATGGTCATAGAGGTGCAAATCAACCTGCAACAGAAGTAGAAACAGGAAGAGTTTTTATTACAAGCCAAAACCATGGCTATGCTGTTATAAATGATTCAATGAGTGATAATGCAAAGATTGCTTTTGTAAATGCAAATGACGGCACTTGCGAGGGTATTACATATACAAATATGCCTGCTTTTTCTGTTCAATTTCATCCAGAGGCTTGCGGCGGACCGCTTGATACAGGATTTTTGTTTGATAAATTTATTAAACTTATTGACGATAATAAATAATATTCTAAGAAAGGATTGAATATTGTGCCTTTAAATAAAGATATAAAACGTGTGCTTGTAATTGGTTCAGGTCCTATTGTTATCGGTCAGGCTGCTGAGTTTGACTACGCAGGAACACAGGCTTGCCGTGCTCTTAAGGAAGAGGGTCTTGAGGTTATTCTTATTAACTCAAACCCTGCTACAATTATGACGGACAATGCAATGGCAGATAAAATTTATATTGAACCGCTTACACTTGAAACAGTAAAACGTGTTATAAAAAAGGAAAAACCAGACAGTGTTCTTTCTACATTGGGTGGACAGACAGGTCTTACTATTTCTATGCAGCTTGCCAAAGAAGGTTTTCTTGCTGAACACGGTGTAAAGCTTCTGGGTGCAAATCCAGAAACTATTGATAAAGCTGAAGACAGACAATTATTTAAAGATACTATGGAGTCTATCGATCAACCATGTATCCCATCTTTGGTAGTTAATACTGTTGAGGCTGCTGTTGATTTTGCAAATAAAGAGGGAATAGGTTATCCTCTTATTATTAGACCAGCATTTACTTTAGGTGGTACAGGCGGCGGTATTGTAAATAACGAAGAGGAACTTCGTGAGATAACAAGAAACGGTCTTTATCTTTCTCCGATTACTCAGGTTCTTGTTGAAAAATGTATTGCCGGATGGAAAGAAATTGAGTTTGAAGTAATGAGAGATGCTATGGGTAATGTTATTACTGTCTGCTCAATGGAAAACTTTGACCCAGTCGGCGTTCATACAGGTGATTCCATCGTAATTGCACCTGCTGTTACACTTGCTGATAAAGAATATCAAATGCTCCGTTCGGCTGCATTAAAAATTATTGATACATTAAAGGTGGAAGGCGGATGTAACTGTCAGTTTGCACTCAATCCTGATAGCTTTGAGTATGCTGTAATTGAAGTAAATCCTCGTGTGTCCCGTTCATCAGCACTTGCTTCAAAAGCAACAGGATATCCTATCGCCAAGGTTGCTGCTAAAATTGCTATTGGATATACGCTTGCCGAAATTAAAAATGCTGTCACCGGAAAGACATATGCTTGCTTTGAGCCTGCACTTGACTATGTTGTAGTTAAATTACCTAAATGGCCTTTTGATAAGTTCGTTTATGCCAAGAGAACTTTGGGTACTCAGATGAAAGCTACCGGAGAAGTTATGGCTATTGGTACTACTTTTGAACAGGCTATTATGAAAGCAGTAAGAGGTGCTGAAATAGGTCATGACTGTCTTATCTCGCCCAAAATGCTTGAACTTTCAGATGAAGAAATCAGATCAAGGATTCATAATTGCAATGATGAAAGATTGTTTGTTGTATACGAAGCTCTCAGGAGAGGCGTTACAGTTGACGAAATTCATGAAATTACAAAAATTGACGAGTGGTTTTTGAATAAACTTTGTAAGCTTATTGATATCGAAAAAGAAATGTCAAAAGGCGAGCTTCCTTTTGAACTATATGAAACAGCAAAGAAACTGGGGTATCCTGATAAGGTAATAGAAAAAATTTCAGGATGTAAGATTGAAAAGCCTCTGCCAGCTGTTTACAAAATGGTTGATACCTGTGCGGCTGAATTTTCAGCCCAAACTCCTTATTTCTATTCAACTTATGATAAAGAAGACGAGGCTTCTGAATTTATTTCAAATAAAAATTCAGGTAACAAAACGGTAATAGTTTTTGGTTCAGGACCTATCAGAATCGGTCAGGGTATTGAATTTGACTATGCATCAGTTCATTGCGTTTGGGCGCTTAAAGAGCGTGGATATGATGTTGTTATTGTAAACAATAACCCTGAAACTGTTTCGACTGACTTTGACACAGCTGACAGACTTTATTTTGAACCGCTTACTAATGAAGATGTGATGAACATCATTAATATTGAAAAACCGTTTGGTGTTGTTGTTGCTTTCGGTGGTCAGACAGCTATTAAACTTACAAAGCATTTGTCTGAGAATGGCGTAAATATTTTAGGTACTCCTCCTGATTCTATTGACGCTGCTGAAGACAGAGAGCGTTTTGACGAGTTGCTTGAACAGCTGCAAATTAAGCGTCCTCAGGGCTTTACAATTATGACCTGTGAAGAAGCGCTTGAGGTTGCAAATAAAATTAATTATCCTGTTCTTATGCGTCCGTCTTATGTACTTGGCGGTCAGAATATGATAATTGCGTTCAATGACGACGATATTAAAGAATACATGGAAATTATTCTTGATCAGGGCATTGAAAATCCTGTGCTTATTGACAAATATCTAATGGGCACAGAGCTTGAGATTGACGCAATCTGTGACGGCGAGGATATACTTATTCCTGGTATCATGGAGCACATTGAAAGAACTGGTATTCACTCAGGTGACTCTATTGCAGTTTACCCTGCTTGGAATGTATCAGATGGTCTTATAGAAAGAATAATAGAATGCTCAAAGAAGCTTGCAATTTCTCTTAATACCAAAGGACTTGTAAATATTCAGTATATAGCATATAACGACGAAATTTACGTTATTGAAGTAAATCCACGTTCATCAAGAACTATTCCGTATATTTCAAAGGTTACAGGTGTTCCTATGGTAGACCTGGCAACAAGATGTATGTTGGGTGAAAAGCTTGCTGATATGGGTTATGGTACGGGACTTTACAGAAATTCGCCTTATGTTGCTGTTAAGGTACCTGTATTCTCCTTTGAAAAACTTATAGGAGTAGATAATCACCTCGGACCTGAGATGAAGTCTACCGGTGAAGTTTTAGCGGTTTCAAGTTCTCTTGAAGAATCTTTATATAAAGGTTTAACAGCTGCTGGCTATAAACTTGACGAAAAGGGCGGAGTACTTATAACTGTAAGAAACTCTGATAAGGGTGAGATTCCTCAGACAGCTAAAATGTTCTACGATTTAGGCTTTGAAATTTATGCAACAAAAGGAACTTCCAAGGTTCTTACTGAGCATGGAATTCCTAATGAGGTTGTGGATAAAATTCATGAGTCTGAAAATAATACGCTGACTTTGATTGAAAGCGGAAAGATAGCGTATGTTATTTCAACATCTTCAAAGGGAAGAATACCTACAAGAGATTCTGTAAAAATCAGAAGAAAAACTGTTGAAAGAAATATTCCTTGCCTTACATCACTTGACACAGCAAACGCTGTTGCTTCCTCAATAAGAAGCAAGTATTCCGAGCATTCAACAGAAATTGTTGATATAAATAATATGAGAACAGAAAAACAGACTGTTCACTTTACTAAAATGCAGGGCTGCGGAAACGACTATATTTATTTCAACTGCTTTAATCAGAGAATTGATAATCCTGAAGGTTTAGCTTTAAGACTTTCTGACCGTCATTTTGGTATAGGCGGCGATGGTGTCATTCTAATCTGTAAATCTGACGTTGCAGACGGAAAGATGAGAATGTTTAATCTTGACGGTTCTGAGGGTAAGATGTGCGGAAATGGTGTAAGATGTGTTGCCAAGTTTATGAGAGATAATGGTCTTGTTGACAAGGATGATATTACAGTTGAAACTTTAAGCGGTATTATGAAAATCAGCTTGCAGCGTCATTATGGTGAGGTTTGCGGTGCTACTGTAAATATGGGTAAAGCTGTTCTTGATCCTATTCAAATTCCTGTAAACCTCGAAGCTGATGAGAATGGTGCAGTTGTAAACCGTAAAGTCAATGTTGGCGGAAACGATTATAATATCACATGTGTTTCAATGGGCAATCCTCATTGCGTTGTATTTATGGATAATGTAGATGGTCTTGACATTGAAAATGTGGGAAGTGCATTTGAATTTAATAATATTTTCCCAGAGCGAGTTAATGCTGAATTTATCAAGGTAATTGATGAAAATACACTGAAAATGCGTGTTTGGGAAAGAGGCTCCGGAGAAACTTGGGCATGCGGAACAGGCGCTTGTGCTGCGGCAGTTGCTGCTGTTCTTAATGGATATTGCAAAAAAGATACGGATATTACAGTTATCCTTAAGGGAGGAACATTAAAAATCCGTTATACTGATGAAGCCGTATATCTGAACGGCGATGCTGTAACAGTATTTTCGGGTGATATTGTAATTTAATATATTAGAAGGGAAGTTGATAACAATGCCAACAATTAACGAAAACTTTTTGAAGCTTGAAAAAAACTATTTATTTATCAATATTGCAAAAAAAATTAATGCTTTTATTGAAGAGAACCCTGATAAGAAAGACAATATCATTAGAATGGGTATCGGTGACGTTACACAACCGATTGCAAAATGTGTTATTGAGGCTGTTAAAAAAGGCGCAGACGAAATGGGCGTTAAGGAAACATTTAAGGGATATGAAGACAGCGGTGCTGGTTATGATTTTCTTAAAGAAGCCGTTTCAGGATATTATGATAGCTTCGGAGTTAAAATTAATGCTGATGAAATCCGAATTAACGATGGTGCAAAATCAGATTGCGGTAATATTGTAGATATTTTCGGAGATGACAATATAGTTTTAATTACTGATCCTGCGTATCCTGTATATGTAGATTCCAATCTCATGAATGGAAGAAAAGTAATTTTTGCTGACGCCACAGAAGAAAATGGATTTAGAGCAGTACCTGACAAAAACGTTCATGCTGATTTGATTTACCTATGCTCACCAAATAATCCAACAGGTGCGGCTTTCACTTATGATGAACTCAAAGCATGGATTGATTATGCGATTGATAACAGAGCTATTATAATTTATGATGCGGCTTATGAGGCGTTTATTACTGAAGATAGCATTCCAAGAAGTATTTTTGCTGTTGAGGGTGCAAGACAATGTGCTATTGAAATGTGTTCACTTTCAAAGACTGCTGGTTTCACAGGAATGAGATGTGGATATACAGTTATTCCAAATGAGCTTGTGGTTACTGCAAGCGATGGAACAACGGTAAGCATTTCACAGATCTGGGGAAGACGTCAAGGTTCTAAGTTTAACGGTGTTTCCTATCCTGTACAGTGCGGTGCTGCTGCTGTATTCTCTGATGAGGGGCAGAAACAGATAAAAGAAAATATAAAGTACTATCAGCAGAACGCCAAGGTTATCGCTTCAACACTTGATGAAATGGGTATTAAATATACTGGTGGAAAGAACTCGCCATATATTTGGTTAAAATGCCCTAATGGTATGGACAGCTGGGAATTCTTTGATTACCTTTTGAAAGAGGCTAATGTGGTTGGAACTCCCGGTTCAGGCTTTGGTAAAAACGGTGAAGGCTGGTTCAGGCTTACAGCCTTTGGCGACAAAGATAAAACAGTTGAAGCTATGAAGAGAATTAAAAATTTAAAATTTTAATTATAAAAATTAGAGTTACCTGTGATTAAAAGATAAACTGCGACAGTTAAAAAGCTGACAAATAATTGAAATGAGGCATTTTTCATTCCTGTTATTTTATTAGCATTTTTGTTTGCAATAACCATTATACTGTACATAACAGCAGATAAAATACCTAAAACAAATCCTGTGCTTTTGAAGTCAAATTCTACGGACTTGCATTTTATCAAAAAATGTGTTATTGTAATTTTGACAATTAAATATTCGGGAGCTTGTGTTACAGGCTGAGAGGAAAGTATAACTTTCGACCGATATACCTGATTTGGATAATGCCAACGTAGGGACAACTGATAGTAAATGTATTTATGGGAGTTACCTTAATTGGTAGCTCCCTATTTTATTTTAAGGAGGTAGACTTTTATGGTGAAAATTAACGGAAATGATAGTGATGTTTCCGGAATGACAATTTCACAGTATCTGAAAACAACGGATTATGATTTAAAATTTATTGCTGTTGAATGCAACGAAGAAATTGTGCCTAAAGCTCAATATGACGAAACTGTCATTCAGAATGGTGATGTAATTGAAGTGGTCAGTTTTGTAGGTGGAGGTTAATATATGAACTCAATTCCTACAAAAGATGAAATGCTTTGGGCACTCCAGGAACGGCATGGTAAGGAATTGCAAAGCAAATTCAGCAATGCATCTGTAGCAATATGCGGTCTTGGAGGTCTTGGCTCAAATATTGCAATATCACTTGCCCGTGCAGGAGTAGGAAAATTGTATCTTTTTGATTTTGATAAGGTAGATTTATCAAATTTAAACCGTCAGCAGTATTTTATTTCACAGCTTGGAATGTATAAAACAGATGCACTGAAAGAAAATCTGCAACAAATTGCACCATATGTTGATGTTGTTACGCACACTGTTCGTATAACTAAAAATAACATTAAAGAACTGTTTGGTGAAGCAGATATAATTTGCGAAGCCTTTGACCGACCTGAAGAAAAGGCAATGCTTGTCAATAGTATAATGGAAAGCTTTCCCGATAAATATTTAGTTGCAGGCTCGGGTATGGCAGGTATATCCTCTGCTAACAGTATAAAAACTCGAAAAGTTGCAAAAAACTTTTATCTTTGTGGTGATGAAACAAGTGATGTATCAAATGGTATAGGACTTGTATCATCTCGTGTAATGGTGTGTGCTGCTCATCAGGCACATATGATT
>CAMWVM010000050.1 GCA_947177715.1 uncultured Ruminococcus sp. | reverse complement strand
CCCACGGCCTCTACCACCCCAAGGTAGCGCGCTACCAATCTGCGCCACACCCCGACAATCAATTCCAATAATGAATTATACACTAATTGAAACCAATTGTCAAGTGCAATTAATATATTTTAAATCCTTTTACTGTCGAATTTACTTAAATTTTTAGGCAAAGCCACTGTAATCTCAGTGCCATTGTTAAGCTCGCTTTCTGATTATCAGCTTTCCCTCGTAGGAAGCATATATTTATTCAAATAAAATTCAACCCGGCTGTCAAAAGCCTTTCCGCTGTTTTTCATAGTATTTATATATTCATGCGTATCAAAGCTTTCATCTTCAGCCTGAATTAACGTTACTGCAATGTTTGAACAGTGGTCTGATACTCTTTCCAGATTTGTAAGTAAATCAGAGAATATAAATCCAAGTTCTATTGTACAGTTTCCCTGCTGCAAGCGCTTGATGTGCCTATTTTTAAGACGTGTTCTCAGCCTATCTACAACTTCCTCCAATGGTTCAACCATTAAAGCTTGTTCCATACTCTGATTTTTAAAAGCACATACTGCTAAGTCCATAACTTCCTCAACTGCGTCAGTAATTACTTTTAATTCCTTTCTTGCACCATCTGAGAAAATAATATTTTTGTCTTTCATCTCTTTTGCATTTTCCGCCAAGTTTCTTGCATGATCTGAAATTCTCTCAAAATCACCGATAATATGAAGCAATGCCGCAACTGATTGGGAATCTCTTATTGATAGATCCGAGCCTGAAAGCTTTACAAGATATGTCCCAAGTTTGTCCTCATACATATCTGCCAAGGCTTCATTGTCTTTGACAAGCTGCACCTTTTCCTCATCATACCTGCCTAAAAGCCCTATGGCCTGATTTAAAGCCTTCTTTGAGATATCCGCCATGTCCATAGTAACGCTTCTGCATTGCTCAATAGCAAACGACGGCGATTGAAGAAATCTTTCATCAAGAAGTCTGAAGTTATCCTTTCCGCCCTTAGGTTCGCTGTTATCCTTAATTGTCATATAAGCCAGTTTTTCAAGCTGTTTTATAAAAGGCAGAAGAACTAAAGTGGTAGAAAAATTAAATATAGTATGCACTATAGCAATATTTGCCGCTCCAACCGTATCGTCAATGAATGAAAAGCCTATTATTGCGTTAAGTCCGTAAAATGCCCCTAAGAATAATACCGTTCCAATTACGTTAAAATAAAGGTGTACAACTGCAACCCTTTTTGCCGATTTGCTTGTACCGATAGAGGATACAAGAGCAGTAACACATGTTCCTATATTCTGTCCCAATATAATTGGAATAGCAGCACCGAATTTTATAGCTCCTGTCACAGATAATGCCTGTAATATACCCACAGATGCAGATGATGATTGTATAACCGCAGTTAACAATGCTCCCGCAAGAACCCCCAGTATTGGATTTGAAAACAGGGTGAGAATATTAACGAATTCAGGCACATCCTTTAATGGTCCAACCGCTCCCGACATCATATCCATTCCAAACATAAGTACAGCAAATCCAACAAGGATAGACGCAACGTCATGCTTTTTGTCGTTCTTTGAAAAAGTCAGAAGACATACTCCGATTATCGCAAGTATAGGAGAAAAAGAAGTTGGTTTAAGCATTTTAATAAAAAAGCTGTCACCTTCAACCCCGGATAAAGATAAAAGCCAAGATGTGATAGTAGTGCCTATATTCGCACCCATAATTACACCGATAACCTGATGAAGCTTCATTATTCCTGCGTTTACAAAACCGACCATCATAACGGTTGTAGCAGATGAAGATTGAATGACCGCCGTAATTGTCATTCCAAGAAGTACAGATTTTAAAGGATTTGATGTAAGCCTTTCAAAAAACTGCTCAAGCCTGCCTCCTGCAAGCTTTTCAAGTCCCGATCCCATAACGTTCATTCCGTAAAGAAACAACGCCAGTCCTCCGATTAAAGATAATACCATAAAAAAATTCATAAACTTCTCACTCCTGATTTTACAAAGATCAATATTTAATTTAGTTTTAACATTATTTTTATAATTATAATCAATCACTTTAAAATCACAAATTATTTATTGAAAAATCTTGGAGAGATCGGTGTTTTTAGGTGAAAATATTTGACAATTATTATGGTTAATTGCCTGTTCGTCTTTTGTAAAGTAAAGTCAGTGTAATAAATTTTAAAAGAATTTCTATCCGCAGTTGATTAATTTAAAGAAAATAGACCAATAATTTTGAAATAAAAGCAACAGATGAAATTATCTTTAAACATCATATTTTGTAATAAAAAATAATACCCTATCGGAATGTGGAATTTTAACAGTTAAACCAAAAAAACTTGACTTGTTTTTTCTTTAAAATCACTTGAAAAAAGTACGATAGTGTGTTATGATAATTATGATTAAAAAAAGATATTCTGTGTAGAAAAAGAGTGTCGATTATCCGCCTGTCTAATTCAGTCCTGCCCGCTATTTAATATAGCAAAATACATTAATCAGCTTCACAGCGTTAAAAGCCGTATGCGAACTAATTAAAGTTATCCCTATTATAGGCTGAGTGCATTTTTGACAAGGCTGTAATTGCATATTGTCGTAAATTATGAGAAAGGAATGGCAGTAAAAACATAAAATGAGAGAACAAAATAAAAAAACAGTAAGATTAAAACGAGCAAAGCTGCAGCAGTTAGTTATCTCTTTAAGCTGCCTTTTTCTTTTGGTTTTTGCTTTTGGATGGATGATTAACCTCACTGTTAATACAAATAATATTGAAGTTGATGATAACTCATCCCACGCAGTCGGTGCAAATGTTAAATCAAATGAAAGCAAAGACGAAGATGAAAGCAATTCAAAAGAAAACTCAAGCTCCGAATCAGACTCTGAAGCTGACAGCAACAGCAGTAATCAGATAGAAGACGACGATTTTGCTGATGCCGCATTTATTGGTGACTCCCGTACTGTGGGACTTCAAATGAACACAGACAAGCCTAAAGCAAGCTTTTATGCCTCTATAGGACTTAATATCGATACCGCTCTCACCGAAAGTGCAATTACCCTTGATAACGGTAATAACGGTACAATTATGGAGGCAATGAAACAAAGACAGTTCGGACGTATCTATATAATGTTCGGAATTAACGAGCTTGGCTGGCCTTATCCCGATATCTTTGAGGAGAAATACGAAAAGCTTATTAAACAAATAAAGAAGGTACAGCCCGACGCTAAAATCTATGTCCAATCTATTCTTCCGGTTTCATACCTTGCCACAAATACAAACGCTGTATTTACCAATGAAAACATAAATGATTTTAATAAATATGTAAAACAAGCCGCCGAAAATGCAGACGCCATTTATCTGGATGTAGGCTCGTATTTTAAGGACGAAAACGGTTCTCTTCCTGTTGAAGCCTCAACAGACGGCATCCACCTCATAAGGGAATATTGTCAGGAATGGATGAATTATCTCGCAAATAATTCGTAATAAATACTAAACAAAAACAAAAGAAAGGATTTTTTTACTATGAATTTTAAAAGATTATTATGCCTCGCTTTGACTTTGACAACTATTTGCTGTGCAGGACTTACTTCCTGCGGTGACAGCGATAAAGATAACAGCAGCAAAACAGAAAATACAGCTGCTTCCGTTACCGTTGACGTAATTTCTGTAGCCGATAAACTTAAAGACGAAATTGAATATAAAGATACACTAAATGAGCTTTCTTCCGATATGGTTCAGAAATTATTCGGACTTGCCGCTGATACAGACTACGTTAAAGGCAAAGTTTATGTAGGCTCAGGCGGTGCAACCGCAGAAGAAATCGCTTGCTTTGAAGCAAAGGACTCAGACAGTGCAGCAAAAATTAAAACTGCTATGGAAATCAGAATTGATTCTCAGAAAAAAGCCTTTGAAAATTATCAGCCTCAGGAAATGACAAAACTGAACAGCCCTGTTCTCGTTGTAAAAGATAATTATGTCATGATGTGTATCTCCGACGATAATTTAAAAGCAGAGGAAATTATCGGCTAATTACATTCAAATATAGACCTAACTTATCGACAGGAGTATAAAAATTCATGCTTTTCAGTAGTATCACATTTCTATTTGCATTTTTGGCATTAGTGTTAATACTGTATTTTATCGTCCCACGCAAAATGAAAAACTTTGTGTTGCTTGTCTTCAGCTTGGTTTTCTATGCCTGGGGCGAAGCTGTATATATAGTCTTAATGCTTGCTTCAATAGCCGTCGCCTATGTGACGGGGATATTTGCCGACAAACAAAGGGAAAAAGCCTCACCGAAAACTGCCCTTGCATCACTTATTTTAGCTGTGATCTGGAATATCGGATTGCTGCTGTTCTTTAAATATACCGACTTCTTTATTTCAAACGCAAACAGTATGTTTGGTTTCAGTATAAAACTATTGGGACTTTCGCTTCCCATCGGTATATCCTTTTATAGTTTTCAGGCGCTTTCTTATGTAATCGACGTCTATCGGGGTGAAATAAGAGCACAAAAAAATATAATAACCCTCGCAACCTATGTTTCACTGTTTCCACAGCTTATTGCCGGACCAATCGTCAGATATCAAACTATCGAACATCAGCTTATGTATAGAAAAGAGTCTGCCGAACAGTTTGCAGAAGGAGTAAAACGCTTTGCTATTGGTCTTGGAAAAAAAGTTATCCTCGCCAATAATATCGGATTTTTGTTTTCAGAAATATCAAATACGCCTCAGTCCGAACTGAGCGTAACCGCAAGCTGGCTTGGAATTTTGGCATATACATTCCAAATCTATTTTGATTTCAGCGGCTATTCCGACATGGCAATAGGACTGGGAAAAATGTTCGGATTCGACTTCCTTGAAAACTTTAATTATCCATATATCTCAAAGTCCATTACCGACTTTTGGCGCAGATGGCATATATCCCTCTCCACATGGTTCAGGGATTATGTCTACATCCCCCTTGGCGGAAACAGAAAAGGGCTTCCCCGTCAATGCCTGAATATTATGATAGTTTGGTTTCTGACAGGCTTTTGGCACGGTGCAAACTGGAACTTCATGCTCTGGGGCATTTACTTTGGGGGAATCCTCCTTATGGAAAAAATCTTTTTGGGAAAAGCATTGCAAAAAATTCCTGTAGTTTTTCAGCATATCTATGCCCTTGTGTTCATAATAATCGGCTGGGGAATTTTTGCCTTTGAGGATACAACAGCTCTTATAAATAACTTTAAAAATATGTTCTTTATAAGCGGTCTGCCTTTAATAAACAGCCAAGCTGTGCTGTGGATCGCTCAGTATGCAGTAACATTTATTATTTTGATCATCGCCTCAACACCTTTGTTTAAAAAAATCGGTGAAAAACTGTCCGTTAAGATTCCGGCAATGTACAGCTGTGTTATTCAACCCCTTGCAATTTTGGGACTGCTTGTTATTTCCACCGCATACCTTGCAAGCAATTCCTTTAATCCGTTCCTCTATTTCAGATTTTAAATCATCCGCCTAAGCGAAAGGATCAGACCTTAACATGAAAAAATATGAAAAACTACGCTGCCGTATATTAATTTCCGTGTTCTTGATATTCATCTTCGGTTTTGCAGCAGCAGGACTAATATGTGAAGACAGAGATTTTTCAGAAATGGAAAACAGAAATCTTGCCCAATTCCCCGAATTTTCCTTTGAGAAACTTAAATCAGGGGACTTCACAAGCGGTATCGAAAGCTATATGTCCGACCAGGTATTTTTGAAAGACAGACTTGTATCGCTGAAAACCGATTGCGAAAGAGCTGTATTCAAAACCTGTCAGAACGGCGTTTACTTTGGAAAGGACGGCTATTACCTACAGCAGTATACTGAAAATTCCGCACAGATTGATAAAAATATAAGCTCAATAAACGACTGGGCGGGAAAAATCGATAATAATATCCCTATTGATTTTATCCTCGTACCTAATGCTGTCAGCGTGCTTGAGGATAAACTTCCCCAATTTTCAGTAAATGATAATCAAATTGATTCTATAAAACATATTGAAAACACTTTGTCAGATAGAATTTCTCTTTTTAACGCCTATGAATCGCTGAAAAATAAAGCAGATAAAGGCGAACAGATTTTCTATAAAACAGACCACCATTGGACAGATACAGGTGCCGGAACAACCTTTGAAGCCTACCTGTCTAACAAAAACGAAACAGCGTCAAACATTACCTTTGACAATACCATAGAAAGTAACGACTTCTATGGAACACTCTATTCAAAAGCACCCTCAACCTTTTCAAAGCCTGATACAATGATACTTCCGGACCATAGCAATAACAGACATCATGTGGAGTATGTTAAAGAGGATAAAACCGCAGATTCCCTAATAGATAAAAGCTTTTTAGATAAAAAGGATAAATATGCTGCATTTCTCGGCGGTAATTTTGCAAGAGTAAACATAAAATCCGATAATAGTGCCTCAAATGAAAAAGTACTTATCCTTAAGGATTCCTATGCTAATGCAATGATGCCTTACCTCGCCGAGCAATACTCTGATTTAACAGTCATAGATATGAGATATTATCATTTTGAAGAACAAACCGTGTCCGAACTTGTGAAAAACGAAAATATAGACCGAGTTATCATGATATATAATATGGACTTTGTGAATTCTGATGATAACTTCATTTGGCTGAGCTAATCACTGTTTCTTAATTGACTTGAATGTTCCAGATAGCTGTTAAACAATGACTCACATTGCTTAGACAAATCAAAGCCCTTTTCAACTACGATTTCAAAGCCGTTGGCTGTTTTCTGGCTTGCATCTTGATCCACAGCTAACTGAAACACCATAATAAGTCCTGATAATCTTCTTGCGTTTTCCGAAATCTCTTCAAGCGAGTGAAACATCTGTGTTAAAATTTCGTTGTTTGTCATTGTTTTCAATCCTTTTAAACCAACTTAATTTTTATGTTATACTCAGTATATCATATAGCCGTGTACACGTCAATGCAAGTTACTAAAAAAGTTTAATGAAAATATATCCATATTTTTGTGCAGTTTGTATAGCCGTGTAATCGGATAATAAGTAAAAAGGTAGTGAATTTATGTATAATGAAAAAGCAAAAGATCGAACAATGAAATATTTGAAAGAAAAGCGTGATAAACTTACTTTAAATCTACCGTTAGGAAGCAAACAAAGATATAAAGACCACGCTGACAGGAAAGGCAAAAGCCTCACAGGATTAATAATAGAGCTAATTGAAAAAGACATAGAAAAGGATAAAGAATAATATTTAAAACTTTATCAGTTTTCAAAACTAAGACGTAGAGGCTGACGTCCTCGACAGCCCGAAAATTTACAGAACAAAATTTAACCCCTTTCGGTTATTCCGAAAGGGGTTTTGTTTTTTGTTTATGATATTCTACTTTTTCAGAAGCAAATAAGCCTTCAAAATCGCCGTCTGTGTCTTAGCGTCGGGGATTTCATTGTTCATTACCATGTCAAATGCCTGCTCCAACGGCATTTTTACAACATCAATAAACTCTCCATCATCAAGATTCTGTTCTCCGAAAGAAAGCCCCTTGGCTAAATACATGTGAATAACCTCTGTGTCATATGCAACCGTAGGATAAATATAACCGAGATATTCAACGCTCTGAGCTTCAGCGCCGATTTCTTCCTTAAGCTCCCTGATTCCGCATTCCCTGTGGTCTTCACCCTTTTCAAGCTTACCTGCAGGAACTTCAAGAAGCACATCCTTGAATGGATATCTGAATTGCTTAACCATATAAATATTGCCATAATCGTCAATGGGAACAACGCATACTCCGCCATTGTGATGAATAAGCTCTCTCATCGCCTGCTGACCGTTTTCAAGCTCAACCTTTTCATGTGTCAGTTCAACAACCTTGCCTTTGAAAATCTCTTTGACCTCTAAAGTCTTTTCTTTCAGTACCATGTGAACCTAACCTCCCACTTACTTCTTGCGTGAAGCCTTTGAATTTGCCTTTACGGGTTCAGCATCCTTTTTCTTTCGGTTGTAATAGTAGTTTCCACCAACGTATGCAACAAAGATTATAAATCCTGATAAAGTTATGATCTTTCCTGTCGACAGACCTGTCGTCTTATAATTGAAACGGATTTCATTTTCACCGTCATGACAAAGTACAGCCATAAATCCGTAGGAAACCTTCTCTATTTCAGCCTCAGCACCGTTTACCGTAGCTGTCCATCCGTCTGCGTAAGGTACGCTGAAAAATACCAGCTTGTCGCCGTCAAGATTGATTTTTGCATCAAAACCGTTTGTATCTTCCTTGAAATAATAACATGAGTTCTGCTGTTTTTCCTTGCAAGCCTCTTTGTAGGTTTCTCTGTCCCTTACCTCACTGCTTGTATCATATCGGGTAATAACATTTGCATATTTAGACGCCTGTTTATTATTAAGAACTAAGGCTTCAAGCAGAATGTTTGTCTTGTCAACATCACTTGCACTCTTTATATCGCTGTCGCCAACATATTTGTCATAAGCAAATCCCATTGGTATCCAGTTTTCATTTTCATATATGTGGAAACCGTTTTGAGTGTCAACATACTTAAAGCCCTCAAGATTACTCATATATTCCAAAGGAGTTCCGCCGCTGGAACTGTCTTGGTTAAAATAATATCTTACCGAGAACAATCCTCTTAACGGATAAAGAGTTGTTTCCATTCTTGAAGCAACATCTCTCGTCTGACCGATTGCCTTATAAAAATCTATAATGGACGTCGGAACAACACTGTGGAATGTCCTCATTGAAGAAAGTCCCCAGAACATGCACCAGTTGTCAACGTTAGGAGAAGTGTCAATTCGATAGAAATTGTTGTCGCTGCCCTCATATTTTGCGTCAAGCTTTTCCATGTCAAGATCTTCTTTTCCATAAATTGCATCATCAATGTATTGATAGTGAAGACTGCTTGCCTGAGCTGCACCATAACAAACC
>CAMWVM010000049.1 GCA_947177715.1 uncultured Ruminococcus sp. | reverse complement strand
TTTCAGTTAGGGTTTGTATCCCTAACTGAAATTCTAAGTTGTCCGACACCTTAGAGGTGGGGGACATTAGTAGTAGGTTATTTCTACTTTACATAAACTGCAGTTATCTCACCAATATATTCTGTATGATAATCCTTATTTGGATACCACTGTTCATCAGCAGACTTGTCAATAAAACATTCAGCGTTCATATCCTGTGAATACATTTTTCTGCATACGATAACCGTATTCGCCTGTTCAAAAGCTGTTGTACCGTCTGTGAACACAGGTACAAGTCCTGTTTCCTTAGTCTTGTCAACATCTCTTCCGCTGTATTTTCCGCAGTATGCTAACGCAGCTCTTTGGTCTTCTCCAAAAAAGCTAAGAGTAAAATATTCAGAATTATCAATAAATTCTTTTGTGTATCTTTGAGGACGAATAACTGTTGTAACCACATTCTTTCCCCACATTACTCCCATGAAGCCCCATGATGCCGTCATTGTGTTCCAGCCTTTTTCATTACCAGCAGTAACAAGCATCCAATCCTTCCCTATCATTTTAAAAGGATTAATCTTTTCAGCAGTAAGTTCTTCCATTTCAATTTTCTTAAAACCCATCTCTTCCATTGTTGCATTAATCATATTCAATACCAGCCTTTCTAAAATTTCTATACTATATATTTATATTATATCTCAAAAAAATTATGTTTTCAAGATATATAAGATTTTTTAGTGCACAGAACAAAAAAGATACTATTATCATTAGCATTTGAATTGTTATTGCTGTTACCTTAAATCTTATTTTCACTTTTAATTTTTAATTGTTATGTATATAAAGTTGCATATTTTTAATGTTTATGCATTAAAAATGTTGAAATGATGTATAAACGCAAACTTTTTATGCAAAAATACTTGACAATATAAAATAATAGTGTATAATAATATTGTAATGTTAATGTTTAGATAAAATATTATCACAAATATGAAATATGGAGGAATTAATTATGGCAAAGGAAATTAAAAAAGTTGTACTTGCTTATTCAGGCGGACTTGATACTTCAATCATTATTCCATGGTTGAAAGAGAATTATAATAACTGTGAGGTTATCGCTGTTTCAGGTGATGTGGGACAGGGTACAGAGCTTGACGGACTTGAAGAAAAAGCTATTAAGACAGGAGCTTCAAAGCTATATATTGAAGATTTGAAGGAAGAATTCATTGAAGAATACGTTTACCCAACAGTTCAGGCAGGCGCTATCTATGAAAACAGATACATGCTCGGTACTTCTTTTGCAAGACCAATTATCGCTAAAAGAATTGCTGAAATCGCTATTGCAGAAGGCGCTGACGCTATCTGCCACGGCTGTACAGGTAAGGGTAACGACCAAGTAAGATTTGAGCTTGCTATTAAAGCTTTTGCTCCTGATATGGAAATCATCGCTCCTTGGAGAGTTTGGGATCTTAAATCAAGAGAACAGGAAATTGAATATGCAGAAGCACACAACATTCCTCTTAAAATAAACAGAGAAACTAACTATTCTAAGGATAAAAACCTTTGGCATCTTTCTCATGAAGGTCTTGACCTTGAAGATCCTGCAAACGAGCCGCAGTATGAAAAGGAAGGCTTCCTTGAAATGGGCGTATCTCCTATAGATGCTCCTGACAAGCCTACATATATCACAATTCATTTTGAAAAAGGTATTCCTACAATGCTGGACGGCAAAGAGCTTAATGGTGTTGAAATGGTAACAGCACTTAATAAATTGGGCGGAGAAAATGGAATAGGTCTTGCTGATTTGGTTGAGAACCGTCTTGTTGGTATGAAGTCAAGAGGTGTTTATGAAACTCCGGGCGGAGCAATTCTTTACCACGCTCATGAGGTTCTTGAAACAATTACTATTGATAAGGAAACAGCAAGAGTTAAACAGTATCTCGGCATTAAATTTGCTGACATTGTTTATAACGGTCAGTGGTATACACCTCTTCGTGAAGCAATGAGTGCATTTGTAACTGAAACTCAGAAAACAGTTACAGGTGATGTAAAACTCAAGCTTTATAAGGGTAATATCATTAATGCAGGCGTAACTTCACCATATACACTATATGATGAGGAAGTAGCTACATTCGATGAGGACGAAGTTTATAATCAGGCAGATTCAGCAGGATTTATCAACCTTTTCGGTTTGCCAATCAAAGTTCGTGCTAAGCTTGAGGAAAAGAGAAAAAACAATAAATAACTTCAGTTAAGATAGCTGTTAAAACCATTAGGGCAGGATAATTATGTCTGCCCTTATAGGTTTTTATGGGGAGATTTTTATGCTTAATATTAGTGTGAGAAAAGCGATTTTTAGCGATGCACAAAGTATATGTAACATAAACAAAAATTCCTTGGGATATGATTATCCACTTAAAAACACAAAAGAGCAGATAAAAAAGATTTTAACTGATGACAAAACTATACTTTTGGTTTCTGTAGTTGAAGACAATATAGTCACAGGCTATATTGAAGCATCTATTTATGATACTGCATATTCGGGTACTTATGTGAACATAATGGCACTTGCTGTAGATGGTAAGCATCAGAAAAACGGCTGTGGAAAAATGTTGTTGACTGCCGTCGAAGATTGGGCAAAAAATAATAATGCAGTAGGAATAAGACTTGAATCAAGCACCTTCAGAACAGAAGCTCATAAGTTTTATGAAGCATGCGGATATGAATGTTTAAAAGAACATAAGAATTTTAAAAGGATATTTTAAGGAGAGATTAATATGCCAATGTGGGCAGGAAGATTTACAAAGGAAATTGATGAAAGAGTAAACGATTTTAATTCGTCCATTTCCTTTGATGCAAGAATGTATCAGCAGGATATTGAAGGGTCTATTGCACATGCAACTATGTTGGGTGAGTGTGGAATAATTCCCCTTGAGGAAAGTAAGTCTATTATTAAGGGACTAAAAGGAATTTTAAAGGATATCGACAATGGCGATCTCCACTTTGATCCAACTGCTGAGGACGTGCATATGTTTGTGGAGGCTGAACTAACTTCCCGTCTTGGCGACGCAGGAAAAAGACTTCATACTGCACGTTCAAGAAACGATCAGGTTGCTTTAGATATAAGAATGAACCTTAAAGTTGAAATAAAGGAAATTGAAAAGCTTGTTAAGGAGCTTATTGAAACACTTGTAAATCTTGCAGAAAAAAATCTTACCACAGTAATGCCGGGATATACTCACCTTCAAAGAGCTCAGCCTATTACCTTTGCTCACCACATCATGGCGTATGCACAAATGCTTTTAAGAGATTTAGGCAGACTTGAAGACACATATAAACGTACAAATATTATGCCATTAGGAAGCGGTGCGTTGGCGTCAACCACTTATCCTATTAATAGACAGCGTGTCTGTGACCTACTTGGATTTGATGAAATCACACAAAACTCACTGGACGGTGTTTCTGACAGAGATTTCTGTATTGAGCTTGCATCTGCAATTTCTATACTCATGATGCACCTATCACGATTTTCAGAGGAAATTGTTCTTTGGTGTTCTTGGGAATTTAAGTTCATTGAACTTGATGACGCTTATGCAACAGGATCTTCAATTATGCCTCAGAAGAAAAACCCTGATATCACAGAGCTTATCAGAGGTAAGACAGGTCGTGTTTACGGTGACCTCACTACCTTGCTTACAATGATGAAAGGTTTGTCACTTGCTTATAACAAGGATATGCAGGAAGATAAAGAAGCTATTTTTGACGCTGTTGACACAGTTAAGCTTTGTCTTACAACTTTCATTCCAATGATTGAAACAATGAAAGTTATACCTGAAAATATGAGAAACGCAGCAGCAAAAGGCTTTATTAACGCTACTGACTGTGCAGACTATCTTGTAAAGAAAGGACTTCCTTTCAGAGATGCATATAAAATAACCGGTACGTTAGTTCACACATGCATTGAAAAGAATCTAACACTCGAAACATTACCGATGGAAGAGTATAAAACACTTTGTGAAACTTTTGAAGAGGATGTATATGACGCAATAAGTCTTGAAACCTGTGTTATGCAAAGAAAAGCTTACGGCGGTCCTGCTCCTGAATCGGTAAAAGCACAGATTGAATATACAAGAGAAAAATTAAAATGAAAAACTTTCTATTTGGAAAGCCCCTTAATTCCGCAATAACTTTAATTGCTCTTTGGGCTTTAATCAGCTATGGAATTTTCTATTTAACAACAAAATTAACTGTGGCTTTGCTGCCATTTATTATTGGTTTTTTATTCATTTACCCCATAGGTACTTTTTTTCTTTGCTTTAAATATGCTAAAAATTATGGATATAAATATTATTTCATCTTGCCGATAATAGCTATTGCTTTAATTGCCTATTTTTTATTAAACTTTGATTTAGTCGAACCAAATTTTATAGTAATGACAATAATCACAGTACTTTTTGGCAGTGCAATAGGCAGGCAATTTTGTGATGATAGCAAAATTACAACAGTTGAAGATAAAATCAACGCTAAGAAAAAGGCTATAGAAAAAGCCGAAAAGGAATACAAAAGCATTATTGATGATAAAAAATAAAGGAATGTTATAAATGAAAACGAAAGTGTTTATTGACGGCAAAGAAGGCACTACCGGACTTCAGATTTTTGATAGATTTGAAGGACGTGACGACCTTGAAATATTAACAATATCTGAGGATAAACGTAAGGATACTGCCGAAAGAAAAAGACTTATAAACGAATCTGATTTTACTTTTCTCTGTTTGCCCGATGCAGCAGCTGTTGAAGCAGCATCCCTTTGTGAAAATCCAAACACAAGAATAATTGATGCATCAACTGCTCACAGAACCAATCCTGCTTGGGACTATGGTTTTCCTGAACTTTCACCACAACATAAACAAAAAATTAAAAATTCCAAAAGAGTTGCTAATCCCGGATGCTATGCAAGCGGTTTTATATCTCTCGTCTATCCACTGATGCAAGCAGGAGTTCTTCCTGAGGATTACCCTCTAACCTGCCATGCAGTTTCAGGCTACAGCGGCGCAGGAAAGAAAATGATTGCCGTTATTGAATCTGAAAACAAAACAAAAGAAATGTGTTCTCCCCGACAGTATGCACTGACTCAAGCTCATAAGCATCTTCCTGAAATGCAGTATGTCTGCGGACTTAAATATAAACCTATGTTTAATCCAATCGTTGACGATTATTATAACGGTATGGTGGTTTCCGTACCCCTTATTTCAAGGGCATTGACAAAAGCTTATACCCCTAAAGATATACATGAAATTTTATCTGAGCATTACTCAGGGCAAAAATATGTTAAGGTTATGGAGCTTGGCGGAAAAGATACACTGCCCGACGGTTTCTTAGCAGCAAATACACTGGCAGGTACAAATGATATGCAGATATTTGTGTTTGGCAATGACGAGCAAATATTGCTTAGCTCTCGTTTTGATAATTTGGGTAAGGGTGCTTCAGGTGCAGCAGTTCAGAACATGGACATAATGCTTGGTAAAGAATAATGCAAGTATTAGATATACTTGATAAACTTGAAATTGAATATACAATTATTGAGCATGAACCTGTTTTCACTTGCGAACAGGCACAGTTTATTAAAACGCTTATCAATGGAGAGGGCTGTAAAAACCTTTTCCTGAGAAACAATAAAAAGCAGTATTTTATGTATATTCTTCCGGATGAAAAACGAGCTGATTTAAAATTGCTGGGAAAGCAAAATGACTTGGAACATCTTTCATTCGGCAATGAGAAAAAGCTTTGGGAATTGCTTAAATTAAAACGTGGAGGGGTTTCTCCATTTGGAATAATCAACGATGAGGATAATACAGTAACTCTATTGATAGACAAAGAATTGAAAGATAAACTATTGCTTTTTCATCCAAATGATAATACCAAAAGTCTTAATATCAGATATGATGACCTGATTAAATTTATTGAATATGCAGAACATAAGTATATATTAGTATAAAAGAGGTAGTGAAATGAAAGAATTTGAAGGATATAAATATATAGAAGGCGGAGTTTGTGCCGCTAAGGGCTTTAAAGCCAGCGGCGTATACTGCGGAATTAAAAAATCTAATACACCACCTGACGGTAACGAGAGTCCTGTTAATAACCATAAAAACGATATAGCACTTGTGGTTTCCGACGTTATGTGCAATGCCGCAGCAGTTTATACACAAAATAAAGTAAAAGGTGCTCCAATTGTTGTAACAAAGAGAAATCTTGAAACAACAGGCGGAAAAGCCCAGGCTGTTATCGTGAATTCTAAAAATGCTAATACATGCAATTCTGATGGTGAGGAAAAAGCCCAAAAAATGTGTAAACTTACAGCTGATGCACTAAACATAAAACCTGAAGAGGTAATAGTTGCTTCTACAGGCGTTATCGGACAGATTCTTCCCATAGAACCTATTGAAAAAGCAATGCCAAAGCTTGTTTTAGGTCTTTGCATCTGCGGAAATGAGGACGCTGCAACCGCTATCATGACTACCGACACTGTGAAAAAAGAGGTTGCCGTTGAATTTGAAATTGACGGAAAGACTTGTCATTTAGGCGGTATGGCTAAAGGAAGCGGTATGATTCACCCTAATATGGCAACAACACTTAATTTTATTACAACTGACTGTTCCGTATCAAGAGATATGCTGCAAAAGGCACTCAGCGAAGTTGTAAAAATCACATATAATTGCCTGTCTGTTGACGGCGACCAGTCAACAAACGATATGGTTGCGCTTATGGCAAACGGAACAGCAGGAAATGATGAAATTTCATCTGAAAATGCAAACTATGAAATTTTCAAACAGGCATTGTATATTGTAATGATGAATATGACAAGAATGCTCGCAAAAGACGGCGAAGGTGCTTCAAAGCTGCTGGAATGTACAGTTTCCGGTGCTGATGATTTGGATACTGCAATCACGGTTGCAAAAAGTGTTATTTGCTCTCCCCTCTTTAAATGTGCAATGTTTGGTTCTGACGCAAACTGGGGCAGAATTCTCTGTGCAGTAGGTTATGCCGACGCTGAATTTGATATTAACAAAGTCGCAGTTTCACTTTCTTCAAAAGCTGGTGAAATTCACGTTTGTGAAAACGGTTCTGGAATTGAATTTTCTGAAGAAGAGGCAAAGAAGGTATTGCTTGAAGACGAAATTGCTATTTCCGTTTCAATCGGTGACGGAGATTATTCAGCAACTGCATGGGGATGCGACTTAACTTATGACTATGTTAAAATTAACGGAGATTACAGATCATAAGATTTCATATTAGTGCAAAGGAATGAGATTGATGGAAGAGATAGAAAAGGTATCAAACAAACTGCGTTCACAGATTCTTATCGACGCATTGCCCTATATTCAAAAGTATCATGACAAAATTGTTGTGGTAAAATACGGCGGAAACGCAATGACTAATGATGCTCTTAAAGAAGCAGTAATGAGCGATATTGTACTTCTCACTGAAGTCGGTATAAAGGTTGTGCTTGTTCACGGAGGCGGACCTGAAATCAATGCAATGCTCAAAAGAGTAGGAATTGAAAGCAGATTTGTCAGCGGTCTAAGATATACTGATAAAGACACTATAGATATAGTCAAAATGGTGCTTACGGGAAAAGTAAATAAGGAACTTGTTTCAGCACTCCAGCTTCATGGCGGAAAAGCATTGGGACTTTGCGGATGCGACGGTCAAATGATACTGGCTGAAAAGCTTCAGAGTGACGTAGATTTAGGATATGTAGGTGAAATTAAGAAAGTTACAACAAAGCCTATCCTGGACGCACTTAACAATGGATATGTACCTATTATCGCAACAGTGGGTACTTCCGAAGACGGTCAGGCTTATAATATAAATGCTGATACAGCCGCAGCAAGAATAGCGTCTTGTCTGAGAGCCGAAAATCTTATCCTCATGACTGATATCGCAGGTCTTTTGCAGGATAAAGATGACGATTCAACGCTTATCCCTACTGTCAATGTAAGTGACGTGCCATATCTCAAAAAAGCCGGTATAATAAGCGGTGGAATGATTCCTAAAATTGATTGCTGTGTTGAAGCTGTCAGACGTGGAGTTAAAAAGACTTCAATTATCGACGGAAGAGTACCTCATTCAATTTTAATTGAGCTTCTTACAAACGAAGGCGTTGGTACACAGTTTATGTAACCACATCATAAGAAAGGACAGTTTTAAATGAACACCATAGACAAATTTAATAAAAATGTCATGGGAACTTACGGAAGATATGACCTTGTTCTTGAAAGCGGTGAAAACCGTACCGCAATAAGCGAAGACGGAAAGGAATATATCGACTTCGGCTCGGGAATCGGTACAAACAGCCTTGGCTTCTGCGATTCCGATTGGGTAGACGCAATTTGTTCCCAAGCAAAAACAATACAGCATACATCTAATTATTACTATACAAAAGTGCAGGCTGATTTTGCAAATAAGCTTTGCTCTGAAACAGGCTACAGCAAAATGTTTTTTGGTAATTCCGGTGCTGAAGCTAACGAATGTGCTATTAAGCTTGCAAGAAAGTATAGCTTTGATAAATACGGCAAAGAAGCCGAAAGAAATATTATCATAACCTTAGTAAACAGCTTCCACGGAAGAACAATGACTACCCTCTCCGCCACAGGACAGGATGTCTTTCATAATTACTTCTTCCCCTTTACTCCAGGATTTATAAACGTTGAAGCTAATAATATCGAAGACTTGAAATCAAAACTCCATGAGTATGATGGCAAAGTCTGTGCCGTTATGTTTGAGTTTGTTCAGGGCGAAGGCGGAGTTATTCCTCTCACTCAGGACTTTGTCGATGCTATTTTCCATGAATGCGAAAACAGAGATATCCTAACAATCGGCGATGAAGTTCAAACAGGTATCGGAAGAACGGGAAAATTGCTTGCTTCTGAACATTACGGAAAACGTCCTAACGTCACCACCCTTGCAAAAGGGTTAGCAGGCGGTGTTCCGATCGGAGTTTGCCTTGCAGATGAAAAATGCTGCGACGTGCTTACCAAAGGCTCTCACGGCTCTACTTTCGGAGGAAATCCAATTTCATGCGCAGGTGGAAATGTCGTACTC
>CAMWVM010000048.1 GCA_947177715.1 uncultured Ruminococcus sp. | reverse complement strand
CATGATTACCATAGCTTCATAAGTTTCATTGATTTTTGCCATTTTCTCTGCACCTCCTTCTGGATTTCGCCTGTATGCTTTTCACACAAGCAAGGATAACTTAATCATTATAACACAGTTTATCAGACATGTCAACATAAAGCACAGTTCAAATATTATTTCTGATTAGTAAAATTTATAAAAACAAAGTGTTAACCAGATAACAGAGCACTAACACTATCACACAATAACCCGTTCCTGCAATAATTACAGAAGGCCACGAGGTTCCACCTTTAGCAGCTATTTTTCTTTTGATTACTTCATCATCAGATGTTTGATTTTCGTTTCTGATTTTTGAAATATCCTTCTTAGCATTTTTATAATACCAATAAGTACCGTAAAAGCCGCAA
Organism: uncultured Ruminococcus sp.; assembly: GCA_947177715.1. Taxonomy (GTDB): domain Bacteria; phylum Bacillota; class Clostridia; order Oscillospirales; family Ruminococcaceae; genus FB2012. The sequence continues at coordinate 8,759 of CAMWVM010000048.1, read as the reverse complement.
AGGAATCTAACTCCCATCATAAGATACGAACACAGACTGTAAATCATATTAAAATTACTGCTGTTGACATCAAAATTAGTATTAAGAAAAGCTGTATCCATGACACCTGTTTGAGCCAAGGCAATCATACCTGGAATATTTAAAAGGAAAATTAGCAGCATAAATAAAATTCCGTGTTTATACATCTTTCTATAAAAGAAATAAAACTCAGGGAAAACGAGTGCCCCGATATTAATTGCAATCTTTCCGCCAAAATTTCCGAATCTGATAAAATTTGAAAGCAGCCCGAAAGAGTTTTTACCCGTATATTGAGCATAATCTCCAAGCTTAATTCCGTCAATATCCGAATCATTATCAAATACCATCTGTCCGCCGAAAGGAAAACCTCCTTGCTGCTGACCATTGAATCCTCTCTGACGATTTGCATAAAATCCGTTCATATTCGGGTTAGCATTGCCGCTTGCTGAATTAAAAGGACGAGCTGAATCTCCGTTTCCTGAAAGGGGCATTCCGCATTTATTGCAGAAAATTCCCTCAGGTGGGTTCTGTGCACCGCAGCGAATGCACCTTATCGGCTCAGAAGAAACGGACTCGTCATTTCCGCCATTTTCAAATTCAGGTTTCCAGCTTTCACCGCTCTCATGAAGAGTGGTATTAATGCACTTTCCTTCTTTCAAATAACATTCACGATGATAAGGAGTTCCGCATTCAGGACAAACCACAACATCGTCATTATCCTTAAAAGTCTCACCGCATGAGATGCATTTCGTACCGTTATAATTAGACATACAAATATCCTTTCCGTTAATATAGAATACCTACTGTTCATATTATCCTTTATTATAACACAGTATTTTGAAAAAAGAAATAGTTTTTAATATTTTTCCTTTACTTTTCACAAAAAAAACATTATAATAGTAATAGCTTTATAAATTTACTTAAAACATATACTCGGAAGGAGGAATGCTCCGATTGGGGGGCATAGCATTAATTTATGGTATTTTTGGAAAATCTGAAATCTGAGCTTGAGGGATATATTCCTAAAATAAAGGAACTTTACGAAGTTTTCGATATTGAAAACAGCAAAGAAAGAATACTGGAGCTTCAAGAAAAAGCCGCTGAACCAGGATTTTGGGATAACCTTGAAACCTCTCAAAAGGTTTTACAGGAAACAAGAACTCTCGAAGGCAACATTGAAAAATACAATAAGCTTCAGTCTTCCGCAGATGATATTGAGGTCATGATTGAAATGGCTGGAGAAGAACAAGATGACTCAATGATTGAAGAAATTCAGGGAGAGCTTAATTCTTTAGGTGAAGCGATAGAAGAACTTACATTGGCTTCTCTGCTTACGGGAGAATATGACAAATGCAATGCAATCCTTAATTTTCATGCAGGAGCAGGCGGAACAGAGGCTCAGGACTGGGCAGATATGCTATTCAGAATGTATAACCGCTGGGGTGAAAACCATGGTTTCAAAGTTAAAACCCTTGATTATCTTGAAGGCAATGATGCAGGAATGAAAAGTGCATCGATTATTGTTGAGGGTGACAACGCTTATGGTTATCTCAAAAGTGAATCGGGTATACACCGCCTTGTTAGAATTTCACCTTTTGACAGCTCAGGAAGCCGACATACTTCCTTTGCGGCTATTGACGTAATGCCTGAAATTGACGATTCAATAGAAGTTGATATTCGTCCAGAGGATATCGAAATGCAGGTTTACCGTTCAAGCGGTGCAGGCGGTCAGCACATTAACAAGACTTCGTCCGCTGTAAGACTTATTCATAAGCCAACTGGTATTGTATGTGCTTGTCAGACGCAGCGTTCACAGTTTCAAAATAGGGATTACGCTATGAAAATGCTCAAATCCAAACTTATTGAAATAAAAGAACGTGAGAATCTTGAAAAAATTGAAGACATCAAGGGAGTGCAGAAAGAAATCGCTTGGGGTGCACAGATCCGCTCATATGTTTTCATGCCTTACACTCTGGTAAAAGACCACAGAACAGGTTATGAAACCGCCAATGTTAATGCTGTGATGGATGGTAATTTAGACGGTTTTATAAACGCATATTTAAAATCATTATCCCTGGGCAATCTGAAAGATGAAGACAGAAAAGAATAAATTTCTTTAAACTACGTTTAAAATACTGAGGAGGAATTAAGATGGAAACATTGAAAAAACTTTTAAACAGCTTTTTACTGATGTCGATCATAGAAATTGTTGTAGGAATAATGCTTTTGACTAAACCGGAAATTTTTCAAACCACGCTTAGTTATATCATCGGCGGAATTGCCATTGCATTTGGAGCTTTAAATCTTATTGCTTATTTCAGAGATGATCAGATTTACGGTGAACTGTTCAAGGCGATTATTTTATGCACTGCAGGAATTTTCATAATTGCACGTCCTGATTTCATTTTTAAAATAATAGCAATCATTTTCGGATTATATCTTTTATCCGACGGAATTTCCAGCTTAAGAGGAGCCTATGTAATGAAAAGCAACGCTGATAACGGAAAATGGATTCCGTCCTTTATCATTGCACTAATCACCACTTTGCTTGGTGTTCTCATAATTGTCAACCCATTTGCAGCTTCGGGAATTCCATTTCAGCTTTTCGGAATCTCCCTTATAATTTCCGGAGTACTTAACATATACAACGGTGGTATTACCAAAAGATATTTTACAAAGATACAGAAACAAATTGATCAAGATAAATTCATCGACATTGAATAAAATACGCTTAGCTTTTACCGCAGGATTTTCTCTGCGGTATTTTTATGTGAATTTTACTGCACATTTACGGCGAATTGTTGTAGTCATGGATAAGCTTATTATTTATGCTGATCCTTTTTACCGTAAGTCATGTCAATCAAATCTCACATTTACAAAGGGTGCACAATATTATTTTGTAACTAACTACTGATTCCCTTATTAAAGACAGAAAACCCACAGAAGGTAAACTTCTGTGGGTTTTCCTATATAATTTATAAGTGGGATGGGGCAATATTAGTGGGAATATGCGTCACCACTCTTAATCATAATTTTAGTCGTCCTGAAGTGCATCATAGCCCTCTTCACCTGTACGGATCTTAACGACATTTTCGATATCGTAGATAAACAGCTTACCATCACCTATATGTCCAGTATAGAGCGCTGCTTTAGCTGCTTCTACTACTTTTTCAACAGGAACCTTGCAAACAACGATTTCTGCCTTTACCTTTGGAAGCAGATTAGTTTGAATTTCAGCTCCACGATAATACTCGGGACGTCCTTTCTGCATTCCGCAGCCAAGAACGTTTGTTACTGTAACACCTGTAACCTCGATTGCTTCCATTGCTGAGATAAAGTCACCTAATTTTGTTTGCTTGAATACTGCTACAACCTTTGTGATCTTAGGAGTTCCATCAGGCGACGGAGCAACATAAGATTCAACCGGTACTGCTTTTTCAACAGGAACTACAGGCTTTTCAACCTTAACTACGCTCTTAGCGTCATCAGCTATATAAGAAAGTGCTGCTTGTGACATTGCAGGTGCGAAGTCTGCATAAGATGATACAAGTCCATGTTCTGTAGCATCAAGTCCAATGATTTCTTCTTGAGCGGAAGCTCTCAGACCGATTGTCTTTTTAATTCCAAAGAACACAAGTGTCATACAAACTGCTGTCCAAGCTCCTACAGTAACTACGCCTAATGCTTGTTTGCCGAGAAGTGAGAATCCACCGCCGTAGAACAGACCTGAGAATCCACTTTCTGGTGCTGTTTCTGTAGCAAATAAACCTACTGCCAAAGTACCCCAGATACCGTTCATCATATGTACTGCTACAGCACCGACAGGATCGTCAATTTTAAGCTTGTAATCAAGGAGCCAAACTCCGAAGCATACAAGAAGTCCTGAAACAACTCCTACTGCTGCAGAACCAGCTGCATCCATTACGTCACATCCTGCGGTGATACCAACAAGACCTGCAAGTGAAGCGTTAAGACACATAGAAACATCCGGTTTGCCATACTTAATCCAAGTAAATACCATGCAAACTACGGTTGCAACTGCCGGAGCAATAGTTGTAGTTACGAAAATTGAACCCAACTGAGGGATTGTTGTTGCTGCTGCACCGTTGAAACCATACCAGCCGAACCAAAGAATAAAGCAGCCAAGAGCACCCAATGTGAGGGAATGTCCCGGGATAGCTTTAGGCTTACCGTTTTTGTCAAACTTACCGATACGAGGTCCAAGGATAGCTGCACCGATCAATGCTGCGATACCGCCGACCATATGAATGTGACATGAACCAGCAAAGTCATGGAAGCCTAACTCTGAAAGCCAGCCGCCTCCCCAGCCCCAATGGGCTTCAATCGGATAAACAACTAATGAAATTAAACCTGAATAAACACAATAGGAAATAAACTTTGTTCTTTCAGCCATGGCACCTGAAACGATTGTCGCAGTTGTAGCACAGAATACCATATTGAACACGAATGCAGACCAATTAAAATTAGCATAGTCTGTGAAAATCGTCAGTGAAGGCTTTCCTATGAAACCTCCCACATCATTGCCCAGTAACAATGAATAACCCAAAAGGATAAAAACTACTGCACCGATACAGAAATCCATAAGGTTTTTCATTATAATGTTACCGGCATTTTTAGCTCTTGTAAATCCGGTTTCCACCATTGCAAATCCTGCCTGCATAAAGAATACAAGGGCTGCACCGATCAGAAACCACACTCCAAATGTGTTACCGCTGACCAATTCCTCTACAGCGGTTTTAAGTTCTTGAGTCATATTATTTCCTCCTCTAATATGAAAATGTTTAATAAAACAATTAAGGTGCATGATTTAATACGGATACAATTATCCCGTACAAATCATACACCTCATTGTGCATTAAATTAAGTAGTAAGTCCTTAGTAAGTCATAGTGGTAATTATATATAAGTCAATTATTATGTTTATATTAAATTATAATATTAAGATTATCTAATTATACATAGAACAGCAGTTTGCCGTAGGTTGGATATGGCCAATATTTTTCACCGACCAATGTTTCGATTTCATCTGCTGCGGCTCTGAGTTCGCCCATTGCTGTAAATACAACATCATGATAATAAGTTGCAAGTTCTTGGATATCATCAATTTCATGAGCCTTGACTGTAACGTCTTCAAGCTCGGAAAGTTTCTTATATGTCTGTGACGACAATGAAGACAATCTCTTAACCAAGTCAGTTTCAAAATCAGTTTCTGCTCCGCAAGCTTTAGCAAGCTCAGCAGTTTTTGCAAGCTCTTTAATATATGAAGATGCTGCCGGAAGGATATCCTTTTTAGCCATATCAATCATTGTAAGAGCTTCAATATTTATAGTTTTGCAATACTCATCAAGAAGAATCTCAACACGAGAATGAATTTCAGCTTCTGTGTAAACACCATGTCTTACGAAGAGGTCAATATTCTTCTTATCTGCAAAGTGAGGAATCGCTTCAGGAGTTGATTTAAGATTAAGCAGTCCTCTCTTTTCAGCTTCGATTGGCCATTCAGCAGAATATCCGTTTCCATTAAAGATAATATTCTGATTTTCAGCGATTGTTCTCTTAATTAAATCATCGAGAGCATCCTGGAAATTATCAGCCTTTTCAAGTTCAGCGGCAAACTCGTCAAGCACTTCTGCAACTATAGTATTGAGAACTGTATTAGGACCGGCAACTGAAAGCTTTGAACCAGGCATTCTGAACTCAAACTTATTACCTGTGAATGCAAATGGTGAAGTTCTGTTTCTGTCCGTTGTATCTTTCGGGAAGTTAGGAAGAACATCAACGCCGATTTCCATATCAACCTTCTTGCTGCCCTTATAAGTTTCGCCTTCAACGATTGCTTTAAGGATTTCCGTAAGTTCATCCCCAAGGAAGATTGAAATGATTGCCGGAGGTGCTTCGTTAGCGCCGAGTCTATGGTCATTTCCGGCAGACGCTACTGAAACTCTAAGCAGATCCTGATAATCGTTTACAGCTTTAATTACTGCTGCGAGGAATGTAAGGAACTGAGCATTCTCAGCAGGTGTTTTTCCTGGATCAAGGAGATTTACGCCTGTGTTAGTTGAAATTGACCAGTTATTATGCTTACCTGAACCATTTACACCTGCAAACGGTTTTTCATGGAGAAGGCACTTAAAGCCATGCTTTCTTGCTGTTCTCTTCATGATTTCCATTGTAAGCTGGTTATGGTCTGTTGCAATATTTGTCGTTCCGTAGATTGGAGCAAGCTCATGCTGTGAAGGAGCAACTTCGTTATGCTTTGTTTTTGCATAAATACCGAGCTTCCAGAGCTGTTCGTCCAGGTCTTTCATATAAGCGGCAACTCTTGTTTTGATTGTACCAAAATAGTGATCCTCAAGTTCCTGACCTTTTGGCGCAGGCGCTCCGAAAAGTGTACGGCCTGTGAAAATAAGGTCTTTTCTCTTTGAATACATTTCTCTGTCGATCAGGAAGTATTCCTGTTCAGGACCAACATTTGCTGTAACTCTTGTAGCATTAGAGCCGAACATTTTCAAAATTCTCAATGCAGATTTATTAATAGCTTCCATTGAACGAAGCAATGGAGTTTTCTTATCCAAAGCCTCTCCGCCATATGAACAGAAAGCTGTAGGAATGCACAATGTATCAGCCTTAACGAAAGCATATGAAGTCGGGTCCCAAGCTGTATAACCTCTTGCTTCAAAGGTTGCTCTCAGACCACCTGATGGGAAAGAAGATGCATCAGGTTCACCCTTAACAAGCTCTTTACCTGAGAACTCCATAATTACATGACCATCATCGGTAGGTGAAATAAAGCTGTCAAGCTTTTCAGCTGTAAGACCGGTCATTGGCTGGAACCAATGAGTATAATGTGTACAGCCTTTTTCGCAAGCCCAATCCTTCATAGCATTAGCTACGATATTTGCTAATTCGATATCAAGGTGTTTTCCCTCTGCGATAGTTTTCTTCAAAGCCTTATAGGTTTCCTTAGGAAGCCTTTCTTTCATTACCGCCTCATTAAACACGTCGCTTCCAAAGATTCCAGGAACATTCATAGTTTAATCCTCCTTATAAATTATAGCATAGGCTTTTACCCTCAATCACTGTTGAATGGCGAGTATTGCCCTTATAAAAAAAGGCACTGTGAACCTAATCGATTCACAGCGCCTTTGCTGTTTACAATACATAGTATATACCATAGTTCAAAATTTGTCAAGTGATTTTTGCGACTTTTAATATTTTTGTGATTTTTAAATAATTACTTTTCGACAGGACTTGTACTTTTTAGTTATTTTTCAGCAATGACTATAACTTACTCTTTGAGAACTAAACAATAATAATTTTCAGCAATGAAGACAATTCCAAGGCTTGTAATTCATTAACCTTTATTCCCTTTAATTCTGAAAAGTCATCTGAAACTCTTATTGCTTCCAATATACAATCGGTAAAATCTATGCCGTTTAACTGCGTTCTGAAAAAGGAAGTTCCTGAAAAGCGGCAATTTGATAAGGTAATATCTTTAAACTTACAATTAGTAATTTCTGCGTCGACAAAATCGGAATCTTTAAAATTAACATTATTTAAAGATGATTCATTAAAAACTGAATATGAACACAAACAATTATTAAAAGAAGTACATTTTATTACGGAATCAGGGAATATCGAACCAACAAGTTTAGAGGACACTATATCGATTTTCCCGAAATAAGATTCATTAAAGACTGAATTTGACATATCGCAGTTTTTAAACAAGACATTTGTGAAAGATGTTTTTTCAAAATCACAGTTTATAAGCTTACAGTTATCAAAAACAACTATATTAAAACTTAGATAAGACAAATCCTCATTTTCAAATTCCATGTTCTTAATACAGATTTCTGAAATATCCTCATCAAGGCATCGACAATTCTTAATATTGTCAGTTATATCATATGCATTTTTTAAATTCTGATATTCCGAAGGAATCAATGATCTCATTTATTTCTCCTTCCAATTTTGAGAGAAGTCAAAATCTTTGGGGAAATTTTCACAGATAACTGATTTTGAGAATTGTGAAGCCGTTTCAATAAGCTCCTTTGAATCAGCTGTCCATGTAATAAAATCGGCATTACAATCAAAGGCTTGAAAAGCAGTTTCCAAAGACACTGTTCTTAAATCACAGGCAATAAATTCAGGCTTAGAAATCAATCGCCAGATAATTGGCATAGCACAGACAAGCCGAAGAAGATATTGAAATGTATTTTTCCTTTTAAACTTTGAGATAAGCTGCCCTCTTGTTACTTTAGGTGCAAATAATCTAAACCACAGTAAGGTTAACGGATTAAAGCTTTGCACAGCGTATTCACCCTTATATTTGTCTAACAATTTATATGTACGCTTTTCCAATATTCCCAAGCCATGTCCATCTTTTATTTCAATAAGCAATGGGGACCTGCCATTGACAAGCTTCAAAACCTGTGAAAGCAGTGGGATTTTTTCTTTTGTATTTTCAAGTGAAAAAGCACATAGCTGGTCATATGTAAAATCAGATACGTTAGCATCTACACCACAGGATCTATACAAGGACATATCGTGCAGCACCACTACTCTGCCGTCTTTTGTAAGCCTTACATCAAGCTCGATTGCAAGTCCCTTATCACAAGCTTCTTTAAATGCAGGCAACGAATTTTCCGGTATGCCTTCCGTTATATTATGCAGCCCTCTATGGGCAATATATTTTCCGAAATTCAAATTACTCTCCTGCCT
>CAMWVM010000047.1 GCA_947177715.1 uncultured Ruminococcus sp. | reverse complement strand
CATATAAACTTCGCATTCTAATCCGAAAAGAGCACAAGCCGTTGCAGTAGCAACACCATGCTGACCAGCGCCAGTTTCAGCAATTACACGTTTTTTGCCCATTTTTTTAGCAAGTAAAATCTGCCCTAAAACATTATTGATTTTGTGTGCTCCTGTATGATTCAAATCTTCACGTTTAATATAAACTTTTGCCCCACCTAAATCCTTTGTCATTCTTTCAGCATAATAAAGCATTGATGGTCTTCCTGCATAATTATGATATAACTCTTCAAGCTCTTTGTTGAATTCAGGGTCGTCTTTATATTTGTTGTATGCCTCTTCAAGCTCATGTACAGCGTTCATTACTGTTTCTGGAACATACTGTCCACCGAACTCGCCAAAGCGTCCGATTTTTGACATATTAATCCTTCTTTCATCTGTTAATCTTTTGGGATAATTGTTACTCCTGTTACAACAGCAGTAGTTTTACCATTATTCAATACTGAATGTGGAATAATGCCTTTAACTAAAAATGCTTCGTTCTTTTTTAGTATTTTTATATCTTTGTCTAAAATAATTTTAACTTCGCCTTCGTTTACAGTAAAAAGATGATCATGATGATAGGTGTGATTTTCCGTCGGTCCTCCTACGTTTTCTTCAATGTAAGCTATAGAAACATCGGAAACTTTTCCTATACTGCCATATAGTTTGTTAGCAAGAAATTTCACATGGTTAGGCGGAGTAAACATTTTTTCTTTATATACTTTCGTCGCCTCTTATTTTAGATATAATTTTTTTTATTTTTTCTCTGTCTTTAACTCTGTTTATTTCCACTGAACTTGAGATATCAAGTCCAAAGGGTTCAATAGTATTTATAGCATCCAAACAGTTCTCTAATGAAATGCCACCAGCAAGTAGAAAGGGTTTGCTGATTTCACAAGCTTTAATTAAATCCCAGTTAGCAACCTTTCCGCTGCCACCATAGGTTTTTTCTGCATAGCTGTCAATTAAAAGCTTATCAACAGGAAGTTTACAGGCTTCATTTATTTCATTAGAAGATTTGACTCTGATAGCTTTCCAAATTTCACAATTTGTTTTAGTTCTAAGATCATTTAGAAAATCTTCAGTTTCATCACCGTGAAGCTGAATTATATCAAGCAGGGGAGAGTATTGCAAAATATATTCAACACTTTCATTTACAAATACTCCAACCCTTTTAATTTCTTTGGATAATACATTATCTATTTCAGATAATCTTTTAAAATCAATACAACGCCAAAACGGTTTGGAAAGAATGAAACCTGCATAATCAGGAGCGGATTCATTTAAGTAAATTGCGTCTTCTCTGCGGCGTATACCGCATATTTTTATTTTAGTCAATCTATACTCCTTCTCTCAAACAGTGTAGAGTAGAGGTGATATTTTTGCTTCTCATAAGAGTTTCGCCAATCAACACAGCATCAGCGCCCAAAAAACGTACCCTTTTCATATCTGCATTATCTTTAATACCGCTTTCCGATACAAGTATTGTTTCACATGGAACATTATTCCTTATCTTTTCCGTAGTGTTTAAATCCACTTCAAAAGTTTTGAGATTTCTGTTATTTATGCCGATAATATCAGGTTTGAATGTAAGAACTTTTTCCAGTTCCTCTTGATTGTGCACCTCTACAAGACACTGTAGACCAAGAGTGTGAGCAATATCTTGAAACTCATTCATCTGCTTTTCAGATAAAATTGCAGCAATTAAGAGAACAGCATTAGCACCAATGACTTTAGCTTCATGTATTTGATACTCATCAAAAATGAAATCTTTTCTTATTATCGGAATATTAACGTATTTTCTTATATCAGCTAAATATTTTGATGATCCTTTAAAATAAAATTCTTCAGTCAAACAAGAAATAGCATTAGCTCCTGCAGATTCATACTCTTTAGCGATTTCTACCGGACGGAAGTCTTCTCTTATCAAGCCCTTTGACGGTGATGCTTTTTTTACTTCACAAATAACGCTAAGCCTATCATTTTTCAAAGCGTCTTTAAAAGATAAAACAGGCATTTCCGATTCATTTGCCATTTGCTTCATGCTTTCCCGGGAAATATTCATAATTTCTCTTGAAAGCTGATCTTTCCTTTTTTCAATAATATCATCAAGTATCATATCATTTAGTCCTTATTTGAAAATTCAATGAGCTGATTGAGTTTAGCAAGTGCCTTTCCGTTGTCAATAGACTCATTAGCCAAGTTTATTCCGTCTTTAATGCTGTTAGCTTTTCCGCTGATATACAAAGCACAACCTGCATTAAGAACAACGATATCTCTCTTTGCACCATTTATTGAGCCATCAAGAATTCCTAAAGTAATCTGTGCATTATCTTTGGATTCTCCACCTTTAATTTCATCTTTATCAGCAAGTTTCATGCCAAAATCTTCAGGACTTATTTCATACGAAGCAATTTCACCGTTCTTGATCTCGCAAACTGATGTAGTAGATGAAATTGAAATCTCATCCAAACCGTCGTTACCATATACAAGCATTGCCGCTTTAACTCCTAAATTTCTAAGAACTTTAGCCAGTGGCTCAAGAAGATTCGGGTCATAAACTCCAAGTACCATATAATCAGCTTTTGCTGGATTAGCAAGCGGTCCTAAAATGTTAAATACAGTTCTTATTCCAATTTGTCCTCTTACAGGACCGACAAATCTCATTGCAGAATGATAGCTTTGTGCAAACAAGAATGAAATACCAACTTTACTGAGTAATGCTTCTGCTTTTTCGGGTGTTGATGCAATTTTAACACCCAATGCTTCCAAAACATCAGCAGCGCCACTCTTTGATGAAACACTTCTATTGCCGTGTTTAGCAACATTCTGACCTGCACCCGAAATAACGAATCCTGCCGTTGTGGAAATATTAAAACTGTTTGATAAATCTCCGCCTGTACCAACGATATCAAGAACAGGGAAGTCATGTTTAACAACAGCCATCTTTGATCGCATAACTTTTGCGAACGCTGTTATTTCTTCAATAGTTTCTCCTCTCATTCTAAGGGCAGTTAAAAATGAAGCAATTTGTGCATTAGTAGCTCTGTCGCTCATAATTATGTTCATTGCGGAGTAAGCTTCCTCTTCGGTAAGAGTTTCTCTCTCAACGCATTTCTTAACATATTTCTTAAGTTCAGTTCGCTCTGAATCCGGAAGGGATGGAGCTTTAGATTGTACAGTTTTAATACCTGCAATATTATTAAGAAAATTAGATATTATTTTTTCTCCTACCTCGGTCATAATAGACTCTGGATGAAACTGCATTCCATATGTCGGATGTTCATTGTGCTTGACAGCCATAATTTGTCCTTTGTCGTCTTCGGCAATAACAATTAAGCAGTCGGGAAGTGTATTTCTTTCTATAACGAGAGAGTGATACCTTGCAGCTTTTATTTCCTTGTTTAGACCGTCAAAAAGCGGTGTTTCATTGTTAATGCTTATTGAAGTTTGTTTTCCGTGTAATATTTCTTCTGCATGAACAATTTTTCCTCCAAAAGCCTCTCCAATAGATTGATGACCAAGGCAAACACCAAGAATCGGAATCTTTCCGCTGAAATGTTTTATCGTTGCAACAGAAATTCCAGCCTGTGCAGGGTAGCAAGGTCCGGGAGAAACAATAATAGCCATTGGTGAAAGTTTTTCAATTTCATCAATAGTTATTTCATCATTTCTTACAACTTTTATATCAGGTGACAAAATGCCTATAGCCTGATATAGATTGTAAGTAAAGCTGTCGTAGTTGTCGATTAATAAAATCATTGTGATTCCTCCATACTTATTAATCTATAAAATTATCCTTAAAGCTCTGATCACTAAAATAGTTAATACCAATAGCATTTCTAACTTCATCAACCGTTTTATTTGAAATTTCTATGGCATGTTCAGTGCCCTTTCTCAGAATTTCTAAAAGTGCAGATTTATCCTTTGCATATTCTTCTCTGCGTTCACGAATAGGCTTAAGCATTTCTTGCATTACATTATTAAGAAATTTCTTAACTTTCATATCACCTAATCCGCCACGTCTGTAATGTTCTTTCAATTCCTCAAGGTTCTTATATTCAGGAAGATATTCAGCAAACATATCATCATTACTGAATGCATCAAGATAAATAAATACAGGATTGTTCTCTGTATGTCCAGGATCAGAAACATTAATGTGTGTTGGATCCGTGAACATTGACATTACTTTCTGCTTAATTGTCTTTTCATCATCTTTTAGATAAATACAATTTCCTAATGACTTACTCATTTTTGTTCCGCCGTCTGTACCAACAAGTCTACAGCAAGCTTCGTTGTCTGGTAATATAGCTTGTGGTTCAACAAGAATTTCACATTTATAAATTCTATTAAAAGCTGACACTATTTCTCGTGTCTGTTCAAGCATAGGCAGCTGATCTTCCCCAACTGGTACAAATTTTGCTTTAAATGCAGTGATATCTGCTGCCTGGCTGATAGGATATGTCATAAATCCAACTGGCAAATTTCTTTCAAAATTTCTTAGTTTAATTTCAGCTTTTATTGTTGGATTCCTTTCAAGCCTTGACATTGTAACAAGATTCGAATAATACATCGGAAGTTCATAAAGTGCTGGTACGTGAGATTGTACAAAAAATGTTGTTTTGTCAGGTTCTAATCCGGCAGCCAAATAATCAAGCGTTACTTCGAGAATATTTTGTCTGATTTTCTCAGGATTTTCAGCGTTGTCTGTAAGAGCCTGTAAGTCAGCAATCATAACGAATTGATGATATTTCCCTGTGTTCTGCAATTTCACTCTATTATTGAGTGATCCAACAAAGTGTCCCAGATGTAAAGGTCCCGTTGGACGGTCACCTGTAAGAATTATTTCTTTTTCTGTATTAGACATATTTAATCCTCCTGTAATTATAGCTTAGCAGCTTCTTTGATTGCGTTTATTACTGCCATTGATTTGTTAACTGATTCTTGATATTCATTTTCGGGAATACTGTCTGCAACAACACCGCCTCCAGCTTGAACATATGCTTTGTTATTTTTAAATAATACTGTTCTTATAGCTATGCATGTGTCAATACTGCCATCAAAAGCAAGATATCCAACAGTTCCACCATATAATCCTCGCTTTGTAGTTTCAAGCTCGTCTATGATTTCCATAGCTCTTACTTTTGGAGCACCAGAAAGTGTTCCTGCGGGAAGTACTGCCATCAGAGCGTCAAGCGGTTTTTTATCATCTCTAAGCTTGCCCTTGACGTTTGAAACAAGATGCATTACTTTTGAATAACGTTCAACTATCATGTAGTCAGTTACTTGAACAGAACCAAAATCTGATACCTTTCCAATATCATTTCTTCCTAAATCTACAAGCATTGTGTGCTCCGAACGTTCCTTAGGATCATTTATAAGCTGCTGTTCATTTTTTGCATCTTCATCATGTGTTTCACCACGTTTAATTGTTCCAGCGATAGGTCTTGTAATTACCGTTCCATCATTTACAGAAACAAGCATTTCAGGTGAAGCTCCTGCTATTGCATAATCCTTGTGTGAGAAATAATATAGATATGGTGATGGATTAGTTGATCTGAGCATTCTGTAAACATCAAAGCTATCAGGTGGATTATCAACCTCAAATCTCTGTGATGGCACGATTTGAAATATATCTCCATCTTTAATATATTCTTTAGCTATCTCTACATTTTTAAGATAACGTTCTTTTGTAATATTTGATTTTACAGTAATATTTTCATTAGTTTTAGAATGATTTCTCTGTTTAGGAGTATAGTTTCTGAGAATCTCAATGATTTCATCTTTTCTTTTTTCACATTCAGCATATTTCTTTTCAAGATTGTCATCAGCATTAATGTTTAAAATAATAACAGCCTTGTTGCTTAAGTGATCATATGCTACCAATTCCTCAAATAGATGTAAACTCGCATCTGGCATTTCCAAATCATCCTTCGGAGGATTAACAAGTGTCTTTTCAAAATACCTTACCATGTCGTAAGCAAAATAACCAATAAGACCACCGGTTAATTTAGGACGATTGTTAAACTTGGGAGCTTTGTGATCTTCAATTATTTCAGAGAAAAATTCAATGGGATTATCTACTTGAATTTTTTGGGGTTCACAACCTTGATATGTTACTGTTGCAACATGATTTTTAAGTGTAATTTCAGCACGAGGATTAATTCCTACATATGAATATCTGCCCCATTGATCCTTGTTGTCTACAGATTCAAGAATAAAGCAGTTTTCATAAGCTTCATGCAGACAATTAAATAGTTGAATAGGGGTGTAAGAGTCCATAAGAAGCTCATAAAACGTAGGAACAGTTTTATATTCTTTCAATAAATCTCTTACCTGTTCGATTGATGGATATAGCATATTTTTACCTCCTGTAATAATAGTAAATAGTTTAAATAACAATAAAAAAAAGGCCCATCATCACTATAGCTAAAAGCTATGGGACGATAGAACCACCGTGGTGCCACCCAAATTCCCGATGAAATTCATCGGCTCACAGATACGCATTTCAAATGAAGAAAATCAATATCCTGTCACACTAACGTAGGAAACACGGCGAATGATACTAATTCAACAGAATTTTCACATTGCTCCTCACAAATCCATTCACTTGTTCTTCATGTACCGATTCTCACCAACCATCGGCTCTCTGAAACAATCCAAAAAGCTACTTACTTTTGCTCAACGGATTTCAAATATTAATTTATTAATATTATATTCTATAACCAAATAATTGTCAATACGACATTGTTAATAAATTGTAAACTTTGCATATAAGAAATTATTAGTTTTTATTATATTGCAATATTATTTTTAATGGTGTATAATAAATTTAACTAATTAAATAATAAAATATATAAAAAGGAGCGAAACATGAAGCTTCATACTAATAAAAAGTATAATACGATTGCACTCTATGCGGTTTTAGTAATTGCTATTAATCTTTTACTGGTTGTTGCAATTTTCAAATTTCAAACAATTCTGAATGTCCTTTCAGCAATTTTTACAGTATTACTTCCGGTAATCTGGGGATTTGTTATCGCCTTTCTTGTTAATCCTATTATGGTTACATTTGAGCATGTTGTAAATAAAAAAATTATAAAAAAGCCACAGAAAGCATCCAAAAGAAAATGGCTTAGGGCATTATCTGTAACATTCAGTTCGTTAATTTTTCTTGGAATTGTTGGCGGAATAATTTCAATAGTCGTACCTGAAATTATAAATAGTATTAATGACATTATAAATAACTTTTCTGTAATTATTGATAAAAGTCAGGAATGGATTAATAAACTATTCGCTAATTATCCGAAAATAGGAACTGTTATTTCTGAAAAACTTGTTGAATTCGGTACAGACTTGGGAAAATTGCAGCCAATGCTTGAAAACATCCTTTCAGGAGCACTTAGCTTTGTAAATCTGATCAAAAACTTCGTCCTTGGATTTATTTTATCAATATATCTGCTTTTCAGTAAAGAAACCTTAATTGCACAGCTGAAAAAAATAATGTTTGCAAATATGAAGAAATCTACCTGTGGTAAAATTTTTAGATTTGGAAATCAGGCAAATAAAGTATTCTCAGGTTTTTTGACTGGAAAAATAGTAGATTCTATTATAGTCGGTTTTTTATGTTTTATAGTTCTTACAATAGTTAATATTCCTTATAATATTCTTATAAGCGTGATTGTTGGAGTAACAAATATAATACCGTTTTTCGGTCCTTTTATTGGAGCGGTTCCTTCGGCATTTCTAATCTTACTTGTTGAACCTAAAAAAGTTATTTGGTTTTTAATTATAATTTTTCTTATTCAGCAGTTTGACGGAAATATTCTCGGGCCTAAAATTCTCGGTGATTCAACTGGTTTACCTGCTATATGGGTAATGATATCTTTGTTTATAGGCGGAGGACTTTTCGGATTTATAGGTATGCTTGTGTCTGTTCCGGCGTTTGCACTTATTTATAGTCTTACAAGAGGTAATATAGAGAATAAGTTAAAGAAAAAAAAGCTGCCTTTATCTACAGTCTATTATAAAGGAGATCACAAAAAGCTTTTGGGAATTGAACGAGAAAAACATATACCGCTTACACCTGAAGAGTTGTCCAAAATAGAAATTCCCCCGATTGAAGAGGCGAATGAAGCAATTCAAAAGTAAATGAAAACGGATATACTGTTAAACTCACTTTGCCAGAAAATAATTGGCTATATGATTTTCTTATGTCATTCGGAGACAAAGTGACAATAATTCGACATAAATCCATTCGTCAAACATTGAAAGCAAAACATGAAGCTGCAAGATATCATCATAAAGGAGAATTATGAATATAAAAAAAGAACTTGAAACAAAAGTAGGTATAACAAACGGTATATATCTAAACAACATTGATATTGACCCACTTACGATTAAGGCAATTATGATAAATGAAGTTGTTCCTTCTGACCCCTTACAGGATTTTTATGGAATCCCCGACGCTGATTATCTGAAAACAACTATTCCTCTTTTGCAAGGAGCGGGAACAGAGGTTAAATCCATACAAGACATATTACAAATGGGTATCTATATCACAAATGCCCTAAAAATCCCAAAGACAGAATATGCCATTGGCAAAAGCAGTATTGAAAATAGTTTGCCCTATTTAGAAGCAGAGCTTTCTTTATTCCCCAATATAAAGGTTATTATGCTTATGGGTGATGTTGCAAAGAAAGCCTTTAACATGATTACGAAAAAGTCAACAAAGAAAAATGTTATTCCCGCCATTTCCACCTATAAATTGCGGAATAGTGAAATCTATTATGGGGATATTAGGGTAATGCCGTCATACATAATGACAGGGGGAAATATTTTAATCGAAAAGTCAAAAGTAACAATGGCAACCGAGGACATTGCAACTATGTTAGAAATAATCAAGTAAAACCCACATAAAAATTTTGAAAGCCTGACAACGGTTGTCAGGCTTTTATTTTATTTTTTTATGTATTTCATATGCTTTCTAATTGCATGAACAGCAGTGTAAATAAAAATAATCAGTATTATAATTACAATAGCAAACATAAAAGCTGTGGAATGAAAGAATGAAACTGCTACATGAAGCTTTGCAGAGAATTCATCGCATTCTACTGAACTTGTAGCAACCAAGTTAATTGTACTAAGCACCTCACCATTGTATTCAAGTGTCATTTTGCCAAGAACATCACCTTTTTCTATGG
>CAMWVM010000046.1 GCA_947177715.1 uncultured Ruminococcus sp. | reverse complement strand
AATAAGAAGTATTATACTAAATATTAATATGGAAATTAATGGCGAATAAATACGTGCCAATTTCATTGTATATTTTTGTTCCTATTTTTAAATATTTATATTTTTTCAATAATGAATCAGGAAAAATTTCGTGGCTATTTTTACAATAATTTTTATTTAATTCCTTTTCAATTTTGATAAGTATAGAAAATTCGTCGCTATTTTGAGACTTTATTATTTTATAATCTTTCATATAAACACTTCCTTATAATTTTTTTGCTTATCGTTATATAAAATCTTTGAACTCTATCTTTAGTTCATCAATAATTTCATCATATTGTTTTCTGTTAAGTTTGAGAGTTTCCATTACTTTGATGTGATTATATTCAGACCTAAGCATATTACAAACACATTTGGGCAAATAATCCAAACAATCAATTATACAATTAATTTCAGCTTTTAATTCATAATTACTTTTGTCAATGGCAATAATATCCGATCTGACAAATGTGTATCCTTTGCAATGAATTACTTGATCTAATGAAAAATTATATCTTTCACTTCTGCAATAAGAATTTTGCTCATATCTCTCAGCTTCAATGAATAATTTCATATATTCATTAGCATACTCTTTAAAGTTGCCATATTTATTTTGATATGTACGGATAGCACATAGGAAACCTGAAAGACATGCTGAAAATTTATCATCAAATCTCATACTTGCTTTATAATTCTTAGAAAATTCAAATATATATTCTATATTTTCACGAATGAATTTATCTTCACTAAACATTTTATATTCTCATTTCTTTTGGTTTGTTTTTTCTTGGACTCTTAGGCATAGAAGTACTCATTCTTGTATTGGTTGGCTTGTATGTTTCATCGAAAGTGCAAATCCACATATTATTTTTACTATCCCATTTTGCAGTATATTTGCATGGTATTTTAATTTTCGCATTTTTTAAAGATTCTGATAAATCTTCAGTTCGTACTTCGCCATTCTTTTTTACTTTTAGCAAGTTATTATCATCATTCTTTATAATTAATGTTTTCAGATCCTCGCTATAATGGACATCAATTTTTTTGTCATAAAATTCTTCTTTCAGTGTTCTGCTAAGTGCAATGATATTTTTTGAAGTAATCCTTATGTAATTTTCATTTGCACTTTGGGGTGGCATTACCCTTTTAAATTTTGTTAAATCTAACATTTTAATCACTCCTAAATATTTATTGTTCATATTATATCATGGTTTATGTACAAAAATCTGGATAGCTGTTGTTATCAACATATTTTGTTGATGTTTAACAATTAATACACATTAATTTTGTATATAATGTCATATTGTTTATGATAAATTGTTGATAATAAATATTACTTTTTATCTCCAACCTACTAACAGTCAAATCCCAGTAAAAGGTGTGTGCATGATAAAGTAATGTTTCAGATCCTTCCAAGTCTTAGTGCAGATGGCGAATACCCGTAATCAGTTTGTGATAATGGGATATTTTGCGCCCGCTTTTCAGAGAACATTTATTTTGCTTTAGTATCACACTAAAAATCCTGTAAACACGATGTTTACAGGATTTTTATTTTATATGAATTTTGTTTGCTTCCGAAAATCGATCTTTGTTTGGTTTTTGAAAAAGAAGGATATCACAAATGTTCTGAAAAAGCAAGGTTTGAACTGAGAATTAAGGAATGAGTTGCAAAGAGTTAAGGGTTACAACATAATTTGCGATATATTTAATTTTGGGATATTAAATAACTTCAATATACATGTTTTACTGAAATTATTGAATTTGAGGATTGAACTATTTTTGAAAATACAGTATAATGATTTAGTAGAGGTTGACAAACCGGAATTTATGGAGGTATTATAAATGGCGGTCAAAGTTTTAGAAGTGAAACAAGAAAGTTGCCCAGCAACACGATTTATTGGTAAAAAATATGAAGGTTGTGCAAATTGGAACGAATGGTGGGAAAATGATTGGTTTGCGAAATTAGAGTCGATCCCTCGTCTTCTAATTAATGGTGATTCCTATATTGGGGCTGTACATATAGTGAACGGTATGCCTGAATATTGGATTGGTATGTTTTATTCAACAGACACAGAAGTTCCTGATGGTTTTGAATATGTTGATATAGAACCATTAAATTATGCCGTATGTTATTTATCTGATAAAGAGAATAGCAGTGAGTTTTATACGATGGATACTCACAATATGTGTTTAGAATTATTAAAAGTGCATAATTTGAAACGAAAAGAAGATGATTGGTGCTTCGAAAGATATAATCGCCCAAGATTTACAACGCCAGATGAACAAGGAAATGTTATTTTAGACTATGCACTTTCGATTGAGTGTTGAATTACAGTTTGCTTCAAAAATTTCCACTACATATATGTACTCGGCTTCGGACCTGCTCCGAAGCCTTTTTGATTATCCTGCAAGTAGTCCGGCAACGAGGCGTTATTTGTGTTTAACCAGAGTTTGATCGGGGGATAATGAACGATAAGATAAATCGGAATGTTCAATTACAACCTACGGTTTAGTTTGAATAATTTCTCATAAACTTATTTAGTATTGTTTTTTAAAAAAATGTAAGCTATAATAAAAATGCAATAAACCACAATGGAAATCATTTAAATAAGGGATTGCCTAAGTTATAGCAGGAGGATTATTATGTTTAATCAAGTTGACTTCGGAAAAAGAGTGAAATCATTTCGACTAAGAAAGAATTATACTCAAAAAGAGATAGCTCTTAGAATTGGCGTTTCTGAACAAGCGATATCAAAGTGGGAAAATGGTGAGTGCTTGCCTGATGTTTATAATTTAAAACTACTGGCACAGGTTCTTCATATTTCTGTTGATAGCTTATTAGATACCGAAATCAAAAAGCCAGAAAAAATTATTGAAACAATTAAAATTGGTGGAGCAAGTTTTGAAATAGTTGAAAAACCGGAAACTATCTTTGCAGGAAAAATTATATATGCAAAAGATTATAGGGATTTAGAAAGTTTCAATTCTGCGATAGAATCACTAACTGAAGATGATAAACAAGCTGCATTTAGTATATTGGTAGAAAGTACACTGCCGATTTATGATATAAATTTAAGTGTAAACTTTTGGCTTGATGAGAAGTCGCGTGCATATGGATTTGTACGAGAAGTTATGACTGAAGAACAACCAGATGGTGTAGAGGTTTACAAAATGCCTGCATCATTATTTATACGTGCATATACAGATAAAGAAACGTCACAACTTATTAGTAAAGAACAATGTGAAATATGGGAACTTTTTGCATATATTAGAGATTTCTTTATGCCAGCACACGGTTTTAAAATGGCTCAAAATGGAGCACAGGAATTGGAGGTTTTTGATACATTTGAGCATAAGCTTGGTTATGCCTATATGCCAGTAGTTAGAATATAGCAAATTAATAATTGTTAATACAAAAAAATTCTGATTTAACTCAGGCACACAAAACATAATTGTCGCTTGACAAGTGACCAAAAGACCTTCGTGATGATGTATACTGTAATCACAGTAAGAAAATCAAACATCAAAACGGAGGTCATTATTATGAAAAAGAACTTAACGAAAATCGTATTTATTCTGGACAAGAGCGGTTCAATGTACAGCCTTGCGGCAGACACGATTGGCGGCTTTAATAGTATATCTAACCTAAAATCAGAAATACTAATACAGACCATTTTATTAAAATAAGGAGAACAAAATGAGCAATAAACTGAAATATTCAACAAGTCCCTACCTGTTACAGCACGCAGAAAATCCTGTGAATTGGTATCCGTGGTGCGAGGAAGCGTTTGAAAGAGCAAAAGATGAAGATAAACCGATTTTTCTCAGTATCGGCTACAGCACTTGTCATTGGTGTCACGTTATGGCGCATGAAAGCTTTGAGGACAGCAAAACTGCCGAACTGCTCAATAGATATTTTATTTCGATAAAAGTAGACCGTGAGGAACGTCCCGATATCGACAGCGTGTATATGTCGGTTTGTCAGGCATTTACAGGAAACGGCGGCTGGCCTATGAGCATTTTTATGACTGCGGACAAAAAGCCGTTTTTTGCAGGAACCTATTTTCCTACTCATTCTCAGTACGGTATGCCCAGCTTTGCCGATTTGCTTAATGCGATTGCAAGTCAGTGGAACAATAATCGTTACAAGTTAATGCACTCTGCGGATAAAATTATTGAGCATCTAAAACAAGCCAAAACTGCCGAAAGCAAGTCTAAGGGTGAGAACCTCACAGAAAAAGCCGCCAAGTTGTTCTCCGACAGTTTTGACAGCGTTTACGGAGGTTTCGGTTCTGCACCTAAATTTCCCACGCCCCACAATCTGCTATTTTTAACGCTTTATTCAAAGCTGAACAACGATTCGTCAGCTATGTCAATGGTAGAGAAAACTCTTGTGCAAATGAGAAAGGGCGGAATCTTCGACCATATAGGATACGGGTTTTCACGATATTCTACGGACAGATATTTTCTTGCACCGCACTTTGAAAAAATGCTGTATGATAACGCACTTCTTATTATGTCGTATTCGTCGGCATACAGCGTAACTTCAAACAAGCTTTATCTTGATACTGCTGAAAAAACTGCAGAGTATATACTTCGAGAAATGACATCTCTTGAGGGTGGATTTTACAGTGCACAGGACGCCGACAGTGAAGGTGTAGAGGGCAAATTTTACACCTTCACGTTTGATGAAATCATAAATGTTTTAGGTGAGGAAAAGGGAAATTGTTTTGCAAAAACATTTGATATTACTAAAGGCGGAAATTTTGAGGGAGCAAATATCCCCAATCTTCTGAAAATCGGAGAACTGTCGGAAGATTTCAGTGAAGAAATTAAAAAGCTTTACGACTATCGGAAAAATCGTGCCAAGCTCCACCTTGACGACAAGTTTCTGACTTCATGGAATAGTCTGATGATAACTGCTTTATCCATGCTTTTCAGGATTTCAAAGAATGAGAAATATCTTCAAGCGTCAATTAATGCAGAGCAATTTATCAGAATAAACTTGTGCAGTAAAAATGACGTTTTTACAAGCTGTCGAAACGGTAAGCGTTCTGAAGGCGGTTTCCTCGACGATTATGCGTTCTATATTGCCGCCCTTATCGAATTGTACAATTCCACTTTGGATGAAAGATATCTGAAAGAGGCGGAAAGGTTTTGCTATGAAGCGGTAAAGGTTTTTGCAGACAAGCAGAACGGCGGTTTTTATCTTTGCAAGTCTGATAGCAGCGAGCTGTTTATGAATCCTAAGGAGGTCTACGACGGAGCAATACCCAGTGGTAATTCTGTTATGGCTTACAATTTTGTAAGGCTTTATCAGCTTACCGAAAAGGAATCTTATAGAGAACTTGCGGAAAGTCAGCTCAAATTCATGACTGCACAGGCAGAAAATTATCCGGTAGGACACAGTATGTTTCTGCTTGCAAAGCTGATTTATGAAAATCCGCCTGAGCATATTACTGTAGTTTTAAAGGATAGCTTAGATTTAAAGAAAATAAAAGAAAATATACCTTTAATGGCGAATGTGACAGTAGTGCAGGAAAGCCAAGAATATCCGTTGCTGGATAATAGAACAACCTATTATGTTTGCAAGAATAATTCCTGTCTGCCGCCATCAAATCTGATGAATTTTTAGTTTTTAAATGCCTTGCAAGTCATATTGCAGGGCATTTCTTTGTATTTTCGGAAGTCTTTCTGTGGGAGGAATTACGGAAATGGTTCTTATTTTAAGGTCAGTAAAAAATATATTTTCATTTATCTATTGCATTAATCTTAAAACTATTGTATAATAATTCATGTAAATCTGATTAAAAAGTTTATACGGAGGTTTTACAATGAGTTTTGAAACAAACAAGAAAAAAGTAATTGATGATTATGAGGCGCTGATTGCTAAAAAGAATGCGGTCGCACCTTGTTATAACGGTATCTATGACAGATATGTAAACCCAGTTCTTACCGCAGACCATGCGCCTGTAATTTGGAAATATGATATGAACCCTGAAACAAATCCGTATTTTATGGAGCGTTTGGGTATTAATGCAGTGCTTAATTCTGGTGCAATTTATATGGATGGCAAGTATTATCTTGTTGCAAGAGTTGAGGGTAATGATCGTAAATCATTTTTTGCAGTAGCTGAAAGTGAAAGTCCAGTGGATGGTTTCCGTTTTTGGGATTTCCCTGTACAGCTTCCTGACACAGAGCCTGAAGAAACCAATGTATACGATATGCGTTTAACACAGCATGAAGATGGCTGGATTTATGGTGTGTTCTGTTCTGAAAGCAAGGATAAGACAAGCAATGACCTTTCTGCTGCTACTGCACAGGCAGGTATTGTTAGAACTAAGGATCTAAAAACGTGGGAGCGTCTTCCTAACCTTATTTCAAAATCACCACAGCAGAGAAACGTTGTTCTTCACCCTGAATTCGTTGACGGAAAGTATGCATTCTATACACGTCCACAGGACGACTTTATTGACACCGGTTCAGGCGGCGGAGTTTGCTTTGGACTTTGCGAGGATATTACGAACCCTGTTATTTGCACTGACGAAGTAGTTATTTCTCCAAGACAGTATCATACTATCACAGAGGTTAAAAACGGTGCAGGTGCTGTTCCTATTAAAACACCAAAGGGCTGGATTCACATTGCACACGGTGTAAGAAATACAGCAGCAGGACTCAGATATGTAATTTATGTGTTTGCAACTGATCTTAATGATCCAAGCAAGCTTATTGCTTCACCGTCTGGATTGTTTATTGCACCTCACGGAGCAGAGCGTGTTGGCGACGTTTCAAACGTATGCTTTACAAACGGAGCTATTGTTCGTGAAAATGGAGATGTTTATATTTACTACGCATCATCTGACACAAGACTTCATGTTGCTTCTACAACAATAGACAAGCTTATGGATTACACGTTCAATACACCGTCAGATCCGCTGCGTTCTGTTGACTGCGTAAAGCAGAGATGCGAATTGATTTCTAAGAATTTAGAGTATTTAAATAAGTAAAAGAATTAGCTGCTGTGAATTATCACAGCAGCTCGCTTTTTATAATTCTTTTGCATTAATTATCTTAATCCCTTTTCTTTGTGCCATACGGACTGTCTGACCTGTTCCGCTGGCACTTTTTTTATCATTATAATAGCAAAAACAGCAATCTGCTAAATCAACAAGCTGTTGATTTCTTTTTTTCATGCAACCCACAAAGTATTTTTCTGATACATATTCAATACTATCAGCAGATTTTAGTATTTTATGATATAATGACTTTTGTTTTTCTGTCCATTTTAGAGTTTGTTCGGTTACGGTGCAAGGCAAAATAAGGTGCAAGCGAATATCTGGATGTTTTTTGTCACAATGGTTAATAACAGATTGCTCGCAGAGCATATCCCAACCAATCGCACCGCCAGCATAAAAATCGGTAACACCAAATGATATTAGTGTCTTTATTTCATTGTTTATAATGTTTATTAGATTTTCTTTGTCATTTATTTTTCTATGACCTGTGAAACAACAAGTTTTCATTTCTATCACTGCTTTCAATATATTTTATCTTTTACATTAATTATAATCTATAAGATAATATATGTCAATAATATAATCTGTTAGATTATTATATTAATTGATAATATAGCGTATACTTTATTGTGTAAGAGGTGATTATATATGTTTGATATGGTTGCAATGGGATTAAGAATTAAACAACAAAGAAAAGCAAAGGGGCTAACACAGCAAAATATTTATGAAAAATTAGATATATCTCAAAATCATTACAGCCGTATTGAAAATGGTCATGTTGGTATGTCCTTTGATATTCTTATTCAATTAAGCAAGATTTTGAATATCTCAATAGATTATATATTAACCGGAAATCTTGAAACTGAGAATTGCCCGGATTTTGTGATAAGGTATAATAAACTATCGAATAAACAGAAAAAATATATAAATGAACAAATTGATTGTTTGGAAAAATATGAATTGAAGTAAAAAAATGAGCTGCTGGGAATTATCACAGCAGCTCGTTTTCTTTAATAATATAGTTTTAAATAAGTTATAACGGTTTCTTTTTCATTTGTCCTTTATTTCGAGGATACTTCTCAGGGGTAGGTGAAATTTTTTTTATGACAATAAGCGTGCGTCCATCGCCGTTGGGAAGCGTATATTCATTTACAAGCACAACTTCTCCGCCAAGAACCTTAATGGCGTTCTGAGCGTTTTTGAGTTCCTCTTTTCCGTTTGAGCCTTTGAGGGAAACGAATTTGCCGCCCACCTTAACAAATGGCAGACAATATTCACAAAGCTCTGATAAATTAGACACAGCTCTTGCACAGGCAATGTCATATTGCTCTCGGTGTTCAGTGTTTTGCCCTAATTCTTCGGCCCGTCCGTGAATGCAATTTGCATTCAAATCAAGCTTGTCTGAAATCTCTTGCAAGAACTTTACACGTTTATTCAAGCTGTCAAGAAGTGTGATATTTAAATCCTTGCGGAAGATTTTTAATGGACACGACGGAAACCCTGCACCGGTACCCACATCAATTACAGATGAATTCAGACTGATTTCTGTGAGTGTGAATGGATAAACACTATCATAAAAATGCTTTAATGCAATTCCTTCAGGGTCAGTTATTGCAGTAAGGTTTATTTTTTCGTTCCATTCAACAAGAAGTTTACTGTAATTGAAGAGCTTGTCATACTGTTCTTTGGTGACAGTCATTCCGCCCTGTGAAAACAGTTTTTCTAAATCTATTTGGTTTATAAGCATAAAATTCCTCGCTATACGCCGATTATTTTTGTTCCCTCATTATCAATTCTGAATTCATGTACCTGCCAACCGGACAATCCAGCATTGTCAAGGGAAAACTTCATTTTGCCTGCAAAGTAAGTGTTGTTTTCATCGACTATTGCCATTATTGTGGGACCTGCACCGCTTATATATGCTCCGTATGCACCATGCGTATATGCAATGTCAAAAACATCTTTACAGTGAGGTATAAGCTCCATTCTGTATGGCTGGTGAAGTCTATCGTCCACGGCAGTTTTCAGATTTTCAAATTTTCCCGTAAGCAGGGAAGCGGAGAACAATGCCGCCCTTGATAGATTATAGACTGCGTCCTTGTGTGCAATTTCCTTTGGAAGACAAGCTCTTGCCTGTTCGGTTTTAAGCTCAAAATCAGGTATGATTGCAACAAATTTCAGTTTAGTGAAAACCTCCTGCTTGACCCAATGCACCTTTCTTCCGTCGAAAACAGCGGTAAC
>CAMWVM010000045.1 GCA_947177715.1 uncultured Ruminococcus sp. | reverse complement strand
CAATAAAGACGGTCAACAGCAGAAGTCCAATGGGACGACACAAAGGAGGTAATGATTATGGTAGCAGGACATCTGCAAGAGAAAAAAGGCTATTTCTACATGTTCTTGAGTTATAACGATGCAACAGGCAAGAGGAAAACGAAATGGTTTCCGACGCAGCTCCCTGTTAAGGGAAACAAGAAAAAGGCGGAAAAGCTGTTGATGGAAACTCGGAAAACCTTATTCTGTTCTCTGATTTCATGCTCAAATGGTTGGAGGTAGTAAAGCCCACCATAGCGGTTACGACTCCAACATGGTAAAGAGCGTAATCGTTCCGTATTTTAAGGCAACAGGCGTTACACTTACCGAGTTGAAAGCAACGGATATTCAAGCCTTTTATATGGAGCAGCTCAAACGGGTCAAGCCAAACTTTGTTATCCATTATCACGCAAATATCCATAAGGCTTTGAAATACGCTGTGAAAATTGAGATGATCGACAGCAATCCCGCCGATAAGGTGGAACGCCCAAAGAAGAACAGATTTGTTGGCAGCTTCTATGACAGCGAGGAAGTTCAGAAGCTCTTTGAAGCCGCCAAAGGCACAAAACTGGAAATTCCGATTTTCCTCGGAGCGTTTTACGGACTTCGCAGAAGTGAAGCTCTCGGATTAAGATGGGACGCTATCGACTTCCAAAACAACACAATTACCATTAAGCACACCGTCACTTCCTGTAATATCGATGGCAAGCGTATTCAAGTGGCACAGGATTCTGCCAAAACCAAATCCAGTATGCGAACGCTTCCACTGGTGGGTAGCTTCAGGGAATACTTCAGAGAAGTCAAGGCGGCGCAGGAGCTGAACAAAAGGGTCTGCGGAAACTGCTACAACTACAAGTATGACGGTTTTGTGTTTGTAGATGAAATGGGAGAGCGTATGAAATCGCATTATTTAACTTGTTCTTTCCCTGATTTTTTGGAAAGACACGGGCTAAAACGAATACGCTTTCACGATCTGCGCCATTCCTGCGCTTCGCTTTTGCTTGCTAACGGCGTACCATTGAAGCAAATTCAGGAGTGGCTCGGTCACAGCGATTTTAGCACGACGGCGAACATCTATGCCCATTTGGATGACAGCTCAAAGCTATCCTCAGCGCAGGCAATGGTAGACGGAATTCATCTGCCGAAGGCAGGGAATTTCACAAGCAAGTGGGATTCAGTAAGGACGGAAACTGCGGAATAAACGAAAAAGCAGTTCTTTCCGAAAATCATGGAAAGAACTGTGAAAAAGAGGGCGATTTTTCGAGGCGGTCAAAAAAGAAAAATCCAGAAAACCGCATGGTTACTGGATTTTTCGATGGCGGAGACGGTGGGATTCGAACCCACGTCCCTCAAGGGGCATCATGATTTCGAGTCATGTCCGTTATGACCACTTCGATACGTCTCCACATATTTATATATGACCAATATATTATACACCATTATCTCAAAAAATGCAAGTACTCTAAATGATTTATTTATATTTTTTATTTGTATTGTAAAAATAACAAAAACGTTGTATAATATAATTATATACTATATAGGAAGTGATTTTTTGAAAAATTCAAAAAATAAAAAGTTAAAACTTAAATTAAATACAAAACCTGAGAAGATTACTGCCACTATCGCCTTATCAGCTGCCAGTGCAATTATTTTTGATCAAAAAAAGAAAAAGATTAAACATCCTAAAAAATATCAGAATTTTCTGCAAAGAACAATAAAGAATTATAAAATAATTGATGCACTTCTGACAAAGACCATTGCAAAAGATACATCAAAAAAGGCTAAAGAACAATTTAAAAGTAAGTCGCTTAACAGTCTTGAAATAGAGAATGGTGAATTCATTGACATATAGAGAATGATATCTTTATATTACTCTGCTATATCCTGAAATAAAATCAAAGGTAGTGATAACATGGAATATACAAAATATACTAAAGAAAGTTGGAAAGGAAGCGTCATAACTTCTCCCCTGCCGCCAACATTAGTAACCTGCGGAACTGTTGACAAACCCAATGTTTTCACTGTTGCTTGGACCGGTATACTAAACACACAGCCCCCTGTTACATATATTTCTGTAAGGCCGGAACGATATTCATACAATCTAATTAAAGACAGCGGTGAATTTGTTATTAATCTCACAACAGAAGAATTAGTAAAAGCTGTAGATTTCTGCGGCGTTAAATCAGGAAAAAACACAGATAAATTTAAAACAATGAATTTAACGACGCAAGATGCCTTTACAGTAAAAGCTCCCATATTAGAGCAATCCCCTGTTAATATAGAATGCAAGGTGCGAAACATAGTTGAGTTGGGTACACATCATATGTTTATAGCCGACATCACTGCAGTTGACGCTGCTATTGAATTATTAGACAAAAACGGAAGGCTTGCATTAGAAAAAGCCGGATTATTGGCATATTCTCATGGAGAATATTTTTCACTTGGAAAAAAGCTTGGTTCATTCGGTTTTTCAGTGAAAAAAAAGAAAAAGCATATTAAAAATAAAAAATAAAATTTTCTATTTAATAAATTATTTAAATAAGGTATTTTAGATATGTTATAAAGGGTCATTGAATCAAAATCAATGACCCTTTTTTCTAAATATAACCTAATAAATCTTTCATATAATTCTGTTCAACATCAATAATCTCTTTTGCGAGCTTTCTACTCTCAGGCGATGCGTCAGTATATTTATTCATATATTGACCCACAGATTTTATACCCATATGACAACCGTCAAACATAACTTCAGCAATCTTTTGTGTGCTGTCATCATTTAGCATTTTCATATCAATACTCATTTTAGAAAAAGCTGACGCCAACGGCTTGGGATCTTTTTCATCAGCTCCATACTTATTTAGCATTTCATGACACTGATCACCAAGCTTGATATGCTTTCCATTGTATTCATCAATAACCTGTTTGAACTTATCATCTCTTATATGCGGATAAAGCTGTTCCATACTGTTTGTTGCATATTTGCATCCCTGATTACAGGCTTTAAGCAATGAAATAGTATTTTTGTTCATTAGATCACAACCTTTCTGTTCTTATTATACAGAAAAAACTGCAATTTATACTTTAAAACACTACATTCCGCCTCTGCCGAAAGGTCTGCCGCCGCCCATTCCACCAAATGAACCGTTTGATGTAACAATAGAACTAATGGTTATTTCCTCGGAAATATCTCCTGCTGATATAGTATAAGTTCCCTCTTCAAGATTTTCACAGCTAAACACTACAGATTGAAAATCTTTTTCAGGAGTATAGCTTATGACCGTATTGCCTTTTGAATCAGTAATCTTAACCTCTGTTCCGCCTGAAACAGTAGAGTTTAAATTGTGAAGAACAGAATACTGTGTGGAATTTTCTTCTCCAAATCCCTCTGCCATTCCTAATGAACCGCATGCTACTATGGTTCCTCCAGTAATCCATGCCGAAGCGCCATCACCGTAATCTATAGCTCCGTTGCCATTATCAGTAGGACCGCTTACGTACAGCTCGCCGCCCTCCATAACAAAGTTGCCATTTGAATCTACACCGTCGCCTGAAGCATTTATAACAGTTTTCCCTCCTGATATAGTGAGCAGATAATCAGAAATATTACTGTTGAATCTATCCATACCCATTCTATCAGCAGACCCTGTATCAGAACCGCCTGCTGCATTAATGCCATCGTCAGAGGAATTTACTTTTATATCTCCACCTTGAATTGTAACAGTTACACCCTCGAGTCCTTC
Source organism: uncultured Ruminococcus sp. (assembly GCA_947177715.1). Taxonomy (GTDB): domain Bacteria; phylum Bacillota; class Clostridia; order Oscillospirales; family Ruminococcaceae; genus FB2012. Next base: position 5,681 of record CAMWVM010000045.1, on the reverse strand, counting down.
ATAACTCTTTTCCACGTTAATTGTTCCGTCTGTTATGGTTAAATTCCCATCAGCATGTACTCCGTCATCACCTGATGAAAGTGTTAAGTTTCCGCCTGCAAAAACAATATCTCCATTACAATGAATAGAATCATCTGATGAATTAATATTGAATGTTCCGCCTTTAATATTAATCTGCTGTTCAGCTTTTAAAGCTTTTGCAGAATCGCTTGTTGAATCAGCTTCTGCTTGAGTGTCAGATATATTATTTGCTGTTGACTGAAACATCATATCATCATTTGGTTTTCCATCAGGTTTTCCCATATCTCCGTTTGGCGGCTGCATATCCTGCATATTTCCGCCCCAGTTCCCCCAATTTTCATTAGGTTGGCCATTAGAAGTCATGCTGGCATTTTCGCTTCCGCCACCAGTAGTTATATTGAATTCACCGTCTTCAACCTCTAAAATTCCAGCAGCTTCAATTCCATCATTGCCTGCGGTCAAATTAAAGATACCGCCTGTAATTTTAATTGTTCCCTTGCCGCTTTCTTCAGTATTGCTGGATTTAACTGCATTTGAGCCTGCATTGATATCAAATGTGCCTTGACTGATTTGAATACTGTCCTTACCGTATATTCCTCCAGATGCAGAAGTAACTGTATATTCCCCTCCTGTAATAATCAAATCATCTTTGCATACAATTCCGTGCTTATAATTTGCTTTTATTGAGAGCTTACCCAAACCGTTAAAAGTCAAATCCGAGCGAGAGAAAATTACGCCGTCAACATTTGAATCATCTTCTCCAAGGTTATAGCTCTCTCCATCAGCAAGGCTATTCTCAGTTCCGTCTTCAAGAGTTATAAAAACCTTGTCAGCTTTCTGAACAAAAATGGGAGCATTATCTGAACAGGTTATATTTGCGTTATTTAACACAAGCTTAACTTTTGAATTTTTGTCCGTATCCACAACAACTCTGCCGTTTGTCATATCACCTGCTAACACATAAGTACCTGCTGCTGTAATTGTAATAATACCATCTTTTTCTGTTGCACCGCTGCCTGTTATTTCTGCCGATGTTCCGTTTAATCTTATATTAACAGCATTGCTTTCTTCATATCCTACATCTATGTCTTCTGCTTCAATCTCTGAAGCTACAGTTGATAAATCACCGTCCTTCTGGGTCTTTTCGCATCCTACAACTGAACATAAGGCTAAAACCAATGCAGCAAAAAGAGCAAGCTTCTTTTTTATATCCATATTCATAATTCCTCCCTGTTAAAGCTGTTCAAAATTCAATACAGGTCTGCCACAGCTTATTTCAAGATTTCCATTCCTGCATCTGATTTCATCAATCATTTGCTTTTCTTCTGACTGATTTTTTAGTATTATATCGTAACTTAGCTTATACAGACTTCCCATATTTGAAGTCTTAACACTTGTAAGTTTGCATTTTGATGTATATTTTTCAAATATATCATCAAATACATCCGAATAATCAAGACTTTCTGGAATCGTAATCTTTAATTCTTTTTCATCTCTTTTGTTTTCACCAAAAGAAATATATGAGTAAAAAAGATTCACACCGCACAAAATAAATGTAAAAATCACCGCAATCATAATATTACCTGTTCCTGTTGCAATACCCGTAGCCATTGCAAGGAAAATGCTGCATATATCTCTTGCAGCACCAGGAACTGAACGAAATCTAATCAAACTGAATGCTCCCATAACTGCAACACCCGTTCCAAGATTTCCGTTAACCAGCATTATTACCATTTGCACTATTGCAGGAAGCAATGCAAGAGTAATCACAAAGCTTTTAGATGCATTGCTTTTATGTTTAAATACGCATGCAATTATAAAGCCCAGTACCAACGAAACAGCTGTACATATAAGAAAATCTGTTATCGTAATTGAAGAAGTGTTTGTATCTGAAAATAAATTAAGCACAATTATTCACCTTATCTTTCTTTGATTTAATTTCTTTTGTTTGCAAATAGGCTTTGCCGTATTTTGAAAATGATGACGGATAAATGTCAAGTTCGGTCAGCATATTGGACAACCATAATGGAAAAGCTCCGGGAACTTTTATTTCCATTAAAAACTGATCTGGTCTTAACAGCTCTTTTCCCCATACGCCCTTATCAAGTTCCAACTCATTCTCACGGTAAGTTATTTTTCTATCAAATGTAATTCGCAGGTTTTTATCTGTGATTCCATAAAATGCATCCCGTTCATACGAAATAAACATAGCTGGAGCAATCTGAGGATAATAACTAAAAAAATATCTAAGTTCGTTTTCTATTTGAACATGCTTCTCCGTTGAAAAGTTATCCTTAAAAAAAGCTTTCGACTGATCAAGGGTCATATCTGAACGTCTTTTATAGACAATTCCCTTATATTTTTTCTTCAACTCAACAAAAACAGTACTATTCCCTTCAGGAATTCCATAGCTTCTTACCCTTAACTTTTCTTTGTAAATCGGCTTTTCTAATGACTTTCTAATGAGTCTGTAGTCTGGAGTATCATAATAAATATTACAAATCGTACTCCTGCCGTATTTATCAGGAACAACATGATTGATAAGCATCTTCATCAATATATAATATTTTTCTTCGGTTATGATGTATTTCTTTTCAAACCTCTGAAATACGTCATGAAATGCCATCGATTTAACCTCCCTTTCTTTGTTCTGATTTAATTATAAAACCTTTACTTAAATTTTACTTTAAATTTAAAAATAAAAAGCGAGAAATGTTATTGGGAATCTAACACTTACTCGCTTGATATTATTTTAATAAAACTTCAAATGCAATACCATTCTCCTCATTAACTGCATTGATTTTTCCTTTATGCAAATCAACTATGGATTTGGCTATGGAAAGACCGATTCCATAACCGCCGGTTTCCCTTGACCTCGAAGGATCAGAACGATAAAATCTGTCAAACAGCATATTCAAATCATCTTTAGGCAAAACCCTACATTCATTAAAAACTCTGATTTTATATGCCTTAGATACTCTTTTCAGCGATACATTGATAGTGCCTCCTTTATCAGTATATTTAACTGCATTATCCAAAAGTACAGACACAAGCTGTCTTATAGCACCCTCATCACCGCTGTATATCAAACCATCATCAATATCCATCACTGCTGTTTTTTCTTTTGTCTGTGCTAACGTCACAAATGATGCAGAAACATCATATACTGCATCGCTCAAATTGAATTCAGAAAATATAGGTTTTATTTCTTCATCCATTTTTGCAAGAGTGATAAGCTGTTTAACTAAATCAGATAACCTTTTGACCTGATTTTTAATGCTGTCTGACCATTCGCTTTTGCCATTTATCATTTCAATTACTTCATTATTAGCTGATATAATAGCCAGCGGTGTTTTAATTTCATGTCCCGCATCAGTAATAAATCTGCTCTGTTTCTCCATAGCTTCAATATATGGTCTAACTGCACGCTTTGAAATAATTAAAAGCACAATACTGAATATTGCAAATGCTCCTATCGCAATAAAACAAGATATAGCCAGAAAACGATATTTTGTATCCAGCTGCATACTACAATCCACAAAAACAATAAGCTTATTCCCATTATTATTTTTGACAAGATATCGGTAATTGCCAAAATATCCTTTCTTCTTTCCGCTTTCAAGAATTTCCTGTCCGTAAACCCTTGCAGTATCTGAATCTATTGCAGCAATATGACCAGTATCAATTTTTCCTATAACATTACTGCTATTAGCCTCTACTACAAAATACCTTGTTACATATCGTGTTTCAGCATTAAAACCTTTTTCAAACATGGGCATATCTGGAATGTTTCCATTTTGATTGCTTAAAAACTCATTTTCTTGATGCTTATCTTTTTTTATTTCTTTAGGTTCGGGAAATTTTCCATTGTTATCAACCAGTATATTAATCAGATCATCAGTTTCCTTATTTATCTGATGAAAATTAATTGCGTTTATTGTACCGATAATAATTATTTCAACAACAACCAGGGTTATAAGAGTGATAAGTATAAACTTCCGTCTGAACTTTTTAATCATATATTTCCTCCAAGGTGTACCCTGCACCTCTTACCGCCTTTATCCGTACATCTGCATTAAGTGCAGCAAGCTTTTTTCTCAAATATGAAATATAAACCCAAACGACATTTATCTCAGCGTCCGAATCATATCCCCATATTCTGTCCATAAACTTTTCTGTTGAAATTAGCACATTGGGATTCGACATAAGCATTTCCATCATCTGATATTCTCGATTTGCCAGTCTGAATGAACCATTTTCTCCTTTTAACTCAAAGCTTTCTCGGTTAAGAGTGATATTTCCGGCTCTTAGCAAATCAGAAGCAATATTGGGCTTCCGCCGTGTTATTGCTCTTAACCGTGCAAGTAATTCTCCCATAGCAAATGGTTTTGTGAGATAATCATCAGCACCTGAGTCAAGCCCCGTAATTCTGTCGCACACTTCAGATTTTGCAGTCAGCAAAAGCACAGGTGTTTGACACCCTTTTTCTCTCATTATTTTTAACGCTTCTATACCATCCATAACAGGCATCATTATATCAAGGATTATACAATCATAATTCTCAGTAATGCCGTATTCATATGCTTCTCTGCCATTATAAACTACGTCAACAGAATAATTATTATGCTTTAGAACAGCAGAAAGAGCATTAGAAAGCTCACGCTCATCTTCAGCAAGTAAAATTCTCATGCAAAATCCCTCCTAACTTAATTCTATTTTAATCATCTCACCTTAAAACAACCTTAAAGTCATTATATCATATAGAATCAATATATTCAATGAAAAATCCGACTTGGTATCAACCAAATCGGATTGTGTTTTATTTAAATTTTTCTTTCAGTTTTTCAAAGAAAGTCTGACGCTTTTGATAATTCTTTTCACCTAAGGATTCATCAAATTTACCGATAAGATCTTTTTGTTCCTTTGTTAAATTCTTTGGAACTTCAATGCCTACCCGAACATAATGATCTCCTCTGCTCTTTTGATAAAGTCTTTGTACACCCTTTTCACGAAGTCTAAATACTGTTCCAGCCTGTGTGCCCTCAGGGATGTTATACTTGACCTTTCCATCAATAGTCGGAACAACTATTTCACTGCCGAGAACCGCCTGTCCATAAGTAATAGGAATATCCGTCCATATATCAAATCCTTTTCTTTCAAAAATAGGATCGGGACGAACATTTACAAGAATATGCAAATCCCCGTTAGAACCGCCATTAAAGCCACAATGTCCTCCGCCGGAAACCCTCAATGTCTGACCATCATCAATACCAGCAGGAATTTCAATCTCTTTTGTGGTCGCCTTTTTGATCATACCTTTTCCGGAACATGATTTACATGGTGAATCTATAATCTTTCCCTTTCCTCCGCACTTGTTACATCTTGCAGTCTGTGCAATATTTCCGAACGGCGTTCTTTGAGTAATTCGTACAGATCCTGTACCGCCACAGTCTGGACAAGTTTTAGGTGCAGTACCTGCCTGAGCACCTGAACCGTGACAATCCGGACACTGTTCCATTCTGTTAAGACGAACAGTTTTCTTTACACCTTTACATGCTTCCATAAAATCAATATTGAGACGTGCCCTGTCTCTTATCCCCATCTGACGCTGCCGACGCCAAGTCGAGTGTAGATCTCGGGGGGCGCCGTATCATGAAAAA
>CAMWVM010000044.1 GCA_947177715.1 uncultured Ruminococcus sp. | reverse complement strand
GCTGGGTGCTTGCTTTGCATTGGTTTTTCCAAATGAAGACATTTTGCCTCCGCCGGCATTCTTCATCATAAATACAAAGAAGAAAATCATAACTCCCAGCATTAACAGCGTAGGTATCATATTAAGCCAAAAGCTGTTGTCTGAAATGGGAATCAAGTTGTATTTAAGAGGTTCATCAGGGTTAGCTTCGTTGTATTTCTTACGATAGTTTTCTGCGTCCTCTCCTCCAAGAACTTCCTGAGCAAAAATTGAAACATTTGGAACAGTGTAATTCTTTGTTTCATCTGAGTTTTTCAGCTTATATTTCATTTTACCTGATCCAAGATCAAGCTCAAATTCGGAAATTTCAAGTTTGTCAAAGTGGCTCATAACTTCTGAATATTTAGTTGAAGTGTTATTAGTGCTCATAGAAGTCAGAAAATATACCAGTCCACCAATTATAGCCACAGACACCAGCAAATAAATTAGCAGAGATTTTCCATTATTATTTTTGTTCAATATATCACGACCTTTTCAAAAATTTATATTAAATCAGTTTCCGCCCGGAGTTAATATGCCCAAATAGGGAAGCTGACGATATTTTTCATTATAATCAAGTCCATATCCCACTACAAATTTGTCTTCTATTTGAAAACAACAATAATCAGGTGAAACATCTGCCGTTCTTCTGGACGGCTTGTCAAGAAATACAGCTATTTTAACATCTTTACAGCCCGCACTAAAAAAGTATTCTTTCAGATCATAAAGTGTTTTTCCGGTATCAATAATATCTTCAACAATAAGTATCGTTTTTCCTTTAACGTCAAGTCTGAATTCATCGGAAATATTAACGTCACCACTGCTTTTAGTGTCGATATAGCTTTTCGCACGGATAAAATTAATATCTGTATCGTTATTGATTGAGCGTATAAGATCGGCAGTAAAAACGAATGCACCCTTAAGTACAGATACTATTGTAATTTTCTCTCCCTCGTAATCCATTGATATTTTTTGGGCAATTTCAGTGACACGTTTTTTTATATCATACTCTGAAATTAAAAGCGATATTTTGTCCATACAATGTAACCTCTGTTATTATAAAATATATTTGTGACAGTTTTATGATATAATGCAAATCATTATTTTTTTTGTATGGGAATCAACTTTAACACGTTCTGCACAGCCAAAGCCCTCAACCCAAATAATACCCTCATCGTCACAAAGTATAGCTGTTTTTTCTCTTAAATCAATGGAAACAGAAGCGTTGAAAAGTTTTTTTACAGAAGAGGTAAAATCTCTTCCGCAAAGCTTAATTTTATCCCCATTTCTTCTGTTTCTGAGAAAAACCTTACCTTTTATTTTATCACAATCAATAGGACCGTTTGCTAACATTTTATGAACATTTTCGTGACTGACGTCAATAGTATTAATAACGGCAGTTCTCCCCAAAAAGTGATATTTGTTTTTGTTGTCAATAGGTATCGAAACCGGTTTAATATTTTCATTACTTATTGACTTAATACTTAAAATATTATTTTCACATATTGCAAAGATATCCGATTGAAGGTTGATTTTTCCGCTATTTGTTAGAATCGATGCAACATCATTGATTTTATCAAAGCTGTAACTTACATTGTTTTCAGCAAGAATCTTTGCTAAAGTGCGATTTCTTATGGCTGAATGTGCATTCATAAGAATATCAGCGCTGTATCCGTCATTTGTTACAGCGTTATCTATAAGTAAACTTGTCTGTGATTCAAGATAATCTTCATCTATTTTAATATTTTCAAGTGTCTTTTTAAAAGTTGAAAAAAGGGACGTGTTGATTTCCTTGAAAACGGGTATAGCCTTTAAGCGTATTTTATTTCTTGTAAAATCTGCTTCAAGATTCGTGGAATCAGTTACATAATTTTGACTTCGAGCTTTTAAAAACTCAGTGACATCCTCACGGGTGCAGTCAATCAATGGTCTGATAATATTATCACGAACAGGAGGAATGGAACAAAGCCCTTTTAATCCGGTACCTCTTATAAGATTAAACAGCATTGTTTCAAAGCTGTCTGAAAGAGTGTGTGCCGTTGCAATCTTGTCAGCATTGTTTTGAGAAAAAATATCATATCTAAGCTTTCTTGCTCCTTCTTCTAAGGACATTGAGTTTTTCTCGCAGTATTCTTTTACGTTGATTCGGTGCACTTCCAGAGGAATATCAAAAGTCCTGCAAAGTTTAATACAGAAATCTTCATCACGAAAACTTTCATCGCCTCTAAGCTGATGATTAATGTGACAGGCAGAAATATTACTGTATCCTAATTCTCTTAAACACAAAAGGAGTGAAACGCTGTCCGCTCCGCCTGAAAGACCTACCAGAATGCGCTCACCCTTTTTTATCATATTATATTTTTCAATAGTTATTGCAACTTTGTTAAGCATATCTACTCTCTTCTGATATCAAGACCTCTGAACAATGTGTACTCGCCAATAAAAGCAAGGTTAACAGTACCTGTACTGCCGTGACGGTTTTTAGCTACAATACATTCTGCAACCGTTTGGTCTGACGTGTCTTTTTCATAGTAAGCATCTCGATATAAAAATAAAATAATATCAGCGTCCTGTTCAATAGAACCTGACTCACGAAGGTCTGAAAGCATCGGGCGCTTGTCTTCTCTTTTTTCAGAGCTACGGGAAAGCTGTGAAAGCGCTATAACCGGGACGTTAAGCTCCTTTGCCATAAGCTTAAGCTGACGTGTGATTTCAGAAACTTCAGTTACACGGCTGGTGTGCTTGTTAGGCGAGGACATAAGCTGAAGATAGTCTATAACAACAAGCCCTAAGTTTCTCATGCGTCTAAGTTTTGCCTTCATCTGCGGTACATTAATTCCAGCTCCGTCATCCAGATAAATCGGAAGCTTTGCCAATGTTTCCGTACCGCCTGCAAGTTTAATCCAGTCCTCACTGTCAATTTTACCAGAACGAAGATTTGTATTGTTCACAAGCGATTCTGATGCCAGCATACGGGTAACAAGCTGTTCTTTTCCCATTTCAAGTGAGAAAATTACAATGTCTTTCATTGTTTGTTTGCAGCAGTTTACAGCAATGTTAAGCGCAAGTGCGGATTTACCCATCGCAGGACGTGCAGCAAGAATAATAAGGTCAGAATTGTTAAGACCCGAAGTTATAGCATCAAGCTGGGAGAAACCAGTCTTTGCCCCTAAGTGAAGAGCAGCGTCAGGTCCGCTGATTTCCTGCAAATGTGAATAAGCGTCAATAATAACGCTGTCTATTCGTGAAAGACCTTGGACTTCATTTCCTTGACGGATATCATAAATTTTTTGCTCGGCACTGTCAAGCATAGTCTGTGAATCAACAGAGCCTTCATTTGCCGTTTCTATAATATCATTTGCTACATTAATAAGCGTGCGTATCTGATATTTTTCTTTTATTATGTTGCAGTAGCTTTCGATATTTGCAGTGGACGGAACGCTTTCCATAAGTCCGCTCAAATATGTCTTTGCCATGGCAGATGTTTCAAAAATGCCCATGGTGACCGATTCGTCAATTACAGTGATAATGTCTTCAGTCTGTGCCGTTGTAAACATTCTCATCATAATTGAAAAAAGCTGCTGGTGTTGAGGGCGATAAAAGCATTCAGGTTTCAATATTTCAATTACCTTAGCCAACACCGATGGGTCAAGAAGTATTCCCCCAATAACAGCCTGTTCAGCTTCAAGTGAATAGGGAAGTTCTCGTCCAAGTATATCGCTCGCTCTTACGCCTGTTTTGCTTTCAGTAAGTGCCATGACTTATTCTTCAACCACCTTAACTTTTATGGTGCATGATACTCCCTGTGACATTTTTATTACAGCAGAGAAATCACCATAGCTTTTTATATCACTGCTTAAATTAATTTTCTTTTTGTCAACTACCTGTGAAAATTGAACCTTTACAGCGTCTGCAACAGTTGAAGATGTAACAGCTCCGAAAAGTTTTCCACCTTGTCCGGCTTTAGCTTTTATGACAACTTCTTTTCCCTCAAGAACAGAAGCAATTTTTTCATTTTCAGCTTTTTCCACATCAAGCTTATGCTGAGCGGAAGCCTTTTTTCCTGCAAGGTCGTTCATGTTTTTTGCGGTTGCCTCAATAGCAAATCCTTTTGCAAGCAAGAAATTTCTTGCGTAACCATCAGCTACGTTTAGTGTATCTCCCGCTTTTCCTGATCCTTTTACATCTTTTAATAAAATTACTTTCATATTTAACGCTCCTTTTCTGCAATTATTTGTGATATAGATTCTTATGAATTGTTTCTGATATATTCGTCAATAGCGTTGTTCAGTTGAACTTTCGCATCTTCAAGTGTTGTTTGAAGCTGAGTTGCAGCCATAGTAAGATGACCGCCTCCGCCAAGGCTTTCCATAACTACCTGTACATTAAAGGCACCTAAGCTTCTGGCAGAAATATTTACTTTTCCGTTCTCCGTATACATAACAAATGAAGCGTTTACTCCCTTAATGCCTAAAAGTTCATCAGCAGCCTGGGACGCAGCAATACGAATATCGTCGAATTCTTTGTTAGCTGAAGCAATAGCACACTTTCTGTATATTTCAGCAGAGGTAATAAGATTGCTTTTCTGATGATATGTTTCAATAGAATTTGCAAAAAGTTTTTTTACCGCTACTGTGTCAGCGCCCATTTTTCTAAGAAACGCAGCGGCTTCAAAGGTTCTTACTCCAGTTTTTAATACAAAATTCTTTGTATCAAGCATAATTCCCGAAAGTAAAGATTCAGCTATAGGAGCAGATATTTTTATATTTGAACCGAAATATTCAATTAATTCTGCAACCATTTCACTGGCAGAAGAAGCTATAGGCTCATGATAGAATAAGACACACTTGTCAATAGCTTTGACTGCAAGTCGGTGATGATCAATCACCACAATTTCGTGAGCCTTTTCAAGTATTTCTATTGATTCAACAAGATCTGGATTATGAGTATCAACAACTATAACCAATGAGTCGTTATGAACTTTTGAAAGTCCTTCTTCAGGAGATATGTAATAGTTGTTGATATCATTTTCTGCTACATATTTAATAAGGCTTTTTGCTAAAGTATTTTCTGTGTCCACAACTACATAGGATTCTTTTCCCATTTTTCTTACAGCGCTGCACAAACCAGTTGCGGCGCCGATACTGTCCAAATCTCCGAATTTATGACCCATAATAAAAATACGATCATGAGAATTAAAGAGTTCAATCAAAGCATTGGCAACCATACGGGTTTTAACTTTTGTATGCTTTTCCATACCGCTTGAAACACCGCCGAAAAATTCAAATCCGTTATCGGTTTTAACTGCTGCCTGATCTCCGCCTCGTCCAAGACACATTTCAAGCGCCTGTTTTGCAAACGCTTCACTTTCTGAAAGGTCTTTGCTGTTATATCCAACACCGATAGAAAGAGTAATGTTTCGTCTTTCACCTATAGAAATTTTTCTTGCTTCTTCAAGAATTTTAAATCTGCTTTCAATAATTTTGGATAAATGACGTTCTTCCAATATAACACAGAATTTATCATTGCTCATTTTCTTTGAAATTCCGTTTGTTCCATCAACGAAATTTTCTATAAGTCTTTCGATTTCAACAAGTGCATGAGCTTTTTCGCTTTCTCGAAGATTTGACATAAGGTCTTCGTAGTTGTCAATAGTAATTAAAATTACAGATTTATGAGATTGTCTGTACTCAAATTCAAGCTCAACGAAGTCCGTAACATTGTCAAAATATATCATTGAGAGAGTTCCGGATGCGTTGTTATGTATGGCTCTTGCTTTGTAAAAATTCTTGTCAAGACAAATCAAATCTCCATCCGGGGTATATATTTTTTCCATGTCTATATTAACTAAATCGCAAATATTCAGACCATATGCCTCTTCTTCAGAATAAACCTGAACGCCAAACAATTTGTTATACCAAACAATAGTATTTTCTTCATCTATAATTATTACAGGGGCAGGGAAGTAGAGAAGTGAATCACGTTCTGTTCTGGAAATCATAGTAGACATTTTAGCTATGTATTTCTTTGTTTTATCCCAGAACAGAATAGTTTCTGCAATTAAAAGCAATGCAGATACAAGTGATACGATAAGCAGCACTTGACCTTTTCCTTCAGTTGAAGGAGTATCATAAACCATAAATGAAGATATTACGGCAGCAAGTATAACTACTGCCGTTGTAATTCTTATTACAAGCTGAAAATTGTTATAACCTTTCATTTTTGTTCCTTTCCCTTAAACGGGTTACTGAAAACAGTACATCTCTTTCTTGCTGTCTTCTTATCCAAATTAAACAACTTTTACTGAATCTCCATAATTATAGGAAGAATCATAGGGCTTCTTTTGGTTTTGAAATATATGAAATCCGATAAGCTGTCTTTCATTTTATTTTTAATTGTATTCCATTCACGAACATCATGGTCAAGACAGTTCTGTAAAGCTTCGGTAAGCAGACGTCTTGCTTCATCCATTAGTTCTTCGCTTTCTCTTACATATACAAATCCTCTTGACACGATATCCGGACCGGAAAGTATTTCTCCTGCCATTCTGTCGATGGTTGCAACGGCAATGATAATTCCATCCTGTGCAAGGTGCTTTCTGTCACGGAGAACTATTGCTCCAACATCGCCTACACCCAATCCGTCGACAAGAACCTTTCCTGCCGTAGCCTGACCAGTTATTTTCATATCAACTCCGTCGGTTTCTATAATATTTCCAATTTCGCCGATTATGATATTCTTTTCGTCAATTCCTACTGACGTAGCCGTTGCGGCATGTTTAATAAGATGCTTATATTCGCCGTGTACAGGAATAAAGAATTTGGGTTTTGTTATGGAGAGAAGAAGTTTTTGTTCTTCCTGACATGCGTGTCCTGAAACATGGACTTCATACATAGCTTCATAAACTACTTCAGCACCAAGTTTCATAAGTTCGTTTACTACTCTCGTAACATACTTTTCATTACCTGGAATCGGAGTAGCTGATATAATGATAAAGTCCTGAGGTGTAATAGAAACATTTCTGTGTTCACTCATTGCCATTCGTGTCAGAGCAGACATAGGTTCGCCCTGACTTCCTGTAGTAACAATACACATTTTATCTTCGGGGTAATGAGATATCATATCCATATCAACAAGTATACCGTCGGGGATTTTAAGATATCCAAGTTCAATACCTTTGCCGATAACATTGACCATACTGCGTCCGGAAACAGCAACCTTTCTGCCATATTTGACAGCGTTATTGACAATCTGCTGTATTCTATGGACATTTGAAGCAAAAGTAGCTATAATAACACGCTTACCTTCTGCCTGCATAAACAGCTTTTCAAAGCTTTCACCGACCTTGCGTTCGCTCATTGTATAACCAGGACGTTCAGAGTTGGTGGAGTCTGACATAAGTGCAAGTACGCCTTTGTTTCCTAACTCTGAAAATCTTGCAAGGTCAATTATTCCACCCTCAATAGGTGTATAGTCAACCTTGAAATCTCCTGTATGGATGATAATTCCCGCAGGAGTATGAATAGCAAGTCCTACGGCGTCGGGAATTGAATGGTTAACTCTTAGAAATTCTACTGCCATGCAGCCAAGCTTGACAGTTTGTCTTGGTGTCACGGTATTTAACTTGACACTGCCTAAAAGTCCATGTTCTTTAAGCTTTCCTTCAAGAAGCCCCAAGGTAAGTCTTGTTCCGTAAACAGGTACATTAAACTTTTTCAGAAAATATGGCAGTCCGCCTATATGATCCTCATGTCCGTGTGTAAGAACCACACCTCTCAGCTTATTAATATTCTGCTCAATGTAAGTGAAATCAGGAATTACGATATCAACGCCGAGCATTTCGCTGTCCGGAAAAGCAAGACCACAGTCAATAACAAACATGTCGTTTGAACATTCTATTACTGTAAAGTTTTTACCAATTTCATTTAAACCGCCAAGAGGAATAATTTTAACCGGCGTCTTTCTCTGAAGATTATTACGGTTGTTTTTTGCTGTAGATTTGCTGCGGTTACCAGTATTTAATTTTCTGTTATCTGTTTTTTTGTTGTGATTTTGGTTAGGCAAGCTTTTTATTTCTGTTGGTTTACTTTTTTTTTCGTTAGAAAAATGCTCTTTGTTTTTAGCACTGATTTTGTTGTTTCTTAAAAATCTCTTTTTTGTGTTTTCTGTTACGTTGTTTTTAGTATTCATGCAATAATAATTCAACACTTACCTTTTGATTATGGCAACACAAACAAAAGGCAAGTCGTTGATAAAACTCCTTCCTTAATAGAGTGAAAACTCTTAAATATTCGATTTTTTCCGTTTCTTAATAAAAGGGATATTTGATTCTTAGATTGTGAATCAAGAAAGTTTTAAGTGTAAGACGAATATCCCCGTTAAAGACTGTTTGTATCAACAGCCGATCCGAACAAAATACCTATTGTTATTCTACACTTATTTTAAGAAATTGTCAAGCAGTATTTTAATATTTTGAATTATTTCCCAACATTTTCGTAACGTTTTAATTTTTCTTGAATTTCATCGCAAACGGAAGAAGCTTCTTCTGACTTAAAGCTTTCAGCAAAAATCATAAGCCCGTTTCCATTCTTTAAAGGTCGGATCAGTGCACGAGTTTTTTCCTTAGAATAAACGACACCCTCACCACCGTTATTCTCAACTGATAAATTATGAATCAAGTCAGTTGGATTTCCTTTAAAGCTTACATAACGCTGTATTGATGAAAACTTTGGTATATTGGACATGGCTTCTGAAAAGTTAATATTGTTTTCTGACAAATATCCGCAAATTATACATGCTAAAGCAAGTCCATCTCTCACAAAAAGGTTATCTGTTCTTTGTGCTACTTCACGAGCCTTTTTATCTGAATTATCGTCAGGAGAATTATAATATCTGAATAGGTATCCGCCTTCGTTTTGGGCAAGACTGTCTGCTCCCATTGGAAAAGAAAAAGGTACTGAAACAGAGATTCCGTTTCTATATAAAGCTTTCATTGCCAACAAAACCAGTCTTTCATGAAAAACGTATCCTGTTTTATCGGTGTATGCAGAACATGAGTTGCCATCTGCGGAAATATGGAATATAATTTTTTCACCGTCAATATCGTTCTTGGAGTGGAACAGCTCGTCGGCAAGACAAGCAGTTTCTTTAGAGGAACTGCGTATTTCGGCATTTATGCCAACAAATTTACTTGGAAGTATTTCGTTTAGATGAATTTCATAAAGCGCTTTTGTTCCGCTAAATTCATAAATTTTGCCGTAGTTATGAGAATCAAGGGTTCTAAAAGAACTGTTATTGTATGATGTTTCAATTTGCCGCTCAACACTTCGCCTTAAAGGCAGCCCTCCCTTGTCAGTAATTTTAATTTTATTTTCATAGTCCGTAGAAATAAAACAGCCGGCTTTTGCAGAAAA
Source organism: uncultured Ruminococcus sp. (assembly GCA_947177715.1). Classification (GTDB taxonomy): domain Bacteria; phylum Bacillota; class Clostridia; order Oscillospirales; family Ruminococcaceae; genus FB2012. The sequence goes on along the minus strand of CAMWVM010000044.1, from coordinate 35 downwards.
ACGTATTGTTCCATACATAATCTGCTGATTTGTGC